>CAYXCT010000138.1:0-6038 GCA_964463435.1 uncultured bacterium
CTGCCAGCCCCAGGCCACGGTGCCCTATTTTGAGATGGACCCCGAGCTCTCCACGGCCTGGGCTGCTGGCCCGGCTGGGCCTGGCTGGCGCGGCGGGCTCAATCTGCGCGCGGGCTTGAGCGATGCCCTGGAGGCGGGCCTGAGCCTGGCCCAGGGGCCCAGCCTTGGCGCTGGCGCCTCTGCCAAGGCCGCGCTGGCGCCTGAGGGCCGCCTGCCCGTGGACCCTGGCCTGATGGCGGAGGCCGACTGGGCCCAAGGGCCCGGCTTCTTGGGCGATGCTGGCTTGGTGCTGGGCAAGAGCCTGGGCCAGTCCGATGCTGACGCCAACCTGCTGTGGGCGGGCGCCTCGCGCTGGGACCTGCGCCTGGGCCTGCGCAGCCCCTATGTGGTGACCTGCCTGCGCCTGGGCGCCGAGGCCCGCGCGCTGCTTATGCCCCGGGGCACGGCCTGGCAATGGGCCCCGCAGGCTTGGCTGGACCTGCCCGGCGACATCAGCTTGAGCCTGGCCGCCCCCATCCCGGCCGATGGCCGGGCCGATTGGGGCCTGCGCCTGGCCCTGTCCGTGGAGCTCTTCCCCAACCCTTGAGCGATGCCCATGTCTTGGCCCACCTATGCCTACAACCTGCTCTTGCACCTGGCCCTGCTGCTGCTGTGGCCCTTCTTGCTCATCGCGGCGCTCTTGAGCCCCAAGCTGAGGCCCGGCCTGCCGCAGCGCCTGGGCTTTCTGCCCCTGCGCTACCGCCGCCAGGCCTGGGTGGGCGAGGGCTGCATCTGGCTGCACGCCGCCAGCCTGGGCGAGGTGAACGCGCTGCTGCCGGTGGCGGCCCTGATGGCCCAGAGCCTGCCGCGCGAGCCCTTCATCTTCACCTGCACCACCCAGGCCGGCCTGGCGCGCGCCTGGGCCGGCTTTCCCCAGGCCCGCGCCCACCTGCTGCTGCCCCTGGACCTGCCCTGGATGCTCGACCCCCTGATCCGGCGCTATCAGCCCCGGCTCTGCATCATCGCCGAGACCGAGCTGTGGCCCAACTTCATCCGCCTGCTCAAGCGCCGGCGCTGCCGGGTGATGGTGGCCAACGGCCGGCTGACCCAGAAGAGCCTTGACGGCTACAACCGCTTCCGCCCCCTCTTCCATGAGATGGTGCTGCACGTGGACTGCTGGGCCATGCAGTCGCCAGAGGATGCCCAGCGCATCAAGCTGCTGGGCGCCAACCCCCTCAAGGTGGTGGTGGCCGGCAACACCAAGTATGACGCCGCCTCGGCCCAGCCGGCCGGCGACCCGGCGGCGCTGAAGGCCCAGCTGGGCTTTGGCGCGCGGCGGAGGGTGCTGGTGGCGGGCAGCACGCGGCCCGGCGAGGAGGCTGGCATCTTGGCTGCTTATGCCGCCCTGCAGGCCCAGGGCAGGGAATGGGCGCTGCTGCTGGCCCCGCGGCACCTGGAGCGCCTGGACGAGGTGCTGGGCCTGGTGCAGGCATCGGGGCTTTCCTGGCGCCGGCGGAGCTCTCCCGTGGAGGGGCCGGCGGCGGACGTGGTGGTGCTGGACACCCTGGGCGAGCTGGCCGGCTTCTATGCCTGCGCCGAGCTGGCGCTGGTGGGCGGCAGCTTCGCCGACTGGGGCGGCCAGAACCCGCTGGAGCCCGCGGCCCTGGGCCTGCCCCTGGTCTTTGGGCCCAGCATGCGCCACTTCCGCGACATCGCCGCTGACCTGCTGGCCGCCGGCGCCGCGCGCCAGGCCAGCCTGGACGCGCTGCCGGGCGAGCTCATGAGCCTGGCCGCCCAGCCCAAGCAGCTCAAGGCCATGGGCCAGGCCGGCAGGGCGCTGGTGGCGGCCAAGGCCGGCGCCGCGCGCCGCAACGCCGAGATGGCGCTCAAGCTCTACACCATCGACCATTTCCAGAACCGCGAGCGGCACTGGCGGGAGGACGCCGCCTACCCCGCCCTGAAGGCCCAGGAGTTCGGGGTCATCCACGAGCGCAACGATGCTTGAGCAGGCCTGGCGCGAGGGCAGGCTGCCGCGGCCCCTGCTGGCCGGGGCCGCGGCGGTGTACGGGCTCTTGGCCCGGCTGGACCGCCTGCGGCAGGGCTTGCGGCCCGCGCGCCAGCTGCCGGTGCCGGTGGTCTCGGTGGGCAACCTGGCCGTGGGCGGCACGGGCAAGACCCCGCTGGCAGCCTGGGTGGCATCCTATTACGCCAAGAAAGGCCTGCGCGTGGCGATGCTGACCCGGGGCTATGGCCGCCAGAGCCGCCGCGCGCCCGTGGCCTATGCCCCGCACCTGGGCCTGCTGCCTGGCCTGGATGAGACCGGGGATGAGGCCCGCGTGCTGGCCCGCCTGGCCCCGGGCGTGGCCGTGGTGGTGGACCCGGACCGCTTCCGCGGGGGCTCGTTCGCCATCCATCAGCTCAAGGCCCAGGTGCTGGTGCTGGATGACGGCTTCCAGCGCCGCCACAGCCTGCGCCGCGACCTGGACCTGCTGGCCGCGCAAGGCTCGGACCCCTCGGCCGGGGGCGCCCTGCTGCCCCTGGGCCGCTTGCGCGAGCCCTTGAGCCAGGCTGCCTTGGCCTCCGCCCTGGTGCTGAGCCTGGCCCCCGGGGCCGAGCCAGCCCCGCTGCCGAAGGAGCTCGCGGCCCTGCCCTGCTTCACGGCCCGCGTGAAGCCCCTCTGCCTGCGCGGGCTGGATGGCCGGGCGCGGCCGCTGAAGTGGCTCAAGGCAAGGCCCATCGCCGCCTTCTGCGGCCTGGCCTCGCCGGAGCGCTTTTGGGGCAGCCTGCAGGCCCTGGGCGCGCGCCTGGCCCTGCGCCAGGCCCTGCCCGACCATGGCGGCTTGGATGCCGCCAGCCTGCGGGCCCTGGCCCTGCGCGCGCAACAGGCCGGCGCCCAGGCCCTGGTCTGCACGCTGAAGGACGCGGTCAAGCTCTCGGAGGGGCCGCCTGGCCTGCCCCTGCTGGCTTTGGAGACCGGCGTGGAGATGGCTCCCCGCCGCAAGATGGCGGCGCTGCTGGACGCGGCGCTGGGCCGAGGATGAGCTTTTGAGGATGGACATGTCAGAGCATAAGCTGCGAAATATCCGCTACTATCTTGAGTACCTCATCGTGCTGGTGGGGGCCGTGGGCATGCGCGTGCTCAACGAGCGCCAGACCCTGGCCCTGGGGCGCTTTTTGGGCTCCGCGGCCTGGCGCCTGGGCGTCACCCGGCGGCTCACGCGGGCCAACCTGGCCGCCGCCTTCCCTGACAAGCCGGCCGCTGAGCTGGAGCGCCTTGGCCGGCAGGCCCTGCAGAGCGCGGCCGTCACCTTCTTGGAGCTGGCCCGCATGCCGCTCTTGGACCCCCGCGACCTGCAGGCGGATGTGGAGTTCGAGAACCTGCATCTCTTGGATGAGAGCCTGGCGCGCGGCAAGGGCGCGGTGTGCCTCTCGGGCCATTTCGGCAACTGGGAGATCATGGGCGCGGCTTTGGTCGCCCGCGGCTACCCGCTCAGCTTCATGATAGGCCAGCAGAGCAACCCCTGGGTGGACGACCTCTTCAACAGCTACCGGCTGCATTGCAACATCCACCTGATCCCCCTCAAGGACATCCGCCAGGTGCTGACCACGCTCAAGCGCAACCAGTTCGTGGCCATCCTGGGCGACCAGGACGGCGACCGCTGGGGCATGTTCGTGCCCTTCTTCGGCCGCAGCGCCAGCACCTTCACCGGCCCGGCGGTCTTCGCCCGCCGCACCGGGGCTGACATGCTCTTTGCCGTGACCGTGCGGCTGGATGAGCGGCGCCACCGGGTGACCGTGCACCGCCTGCCCCAGCCGCCCGAGGGCCTGAGCGAGGAGCAGGACATCAACTTCCGCCTGACCGCCTACAACCGCCTGCTGGAGGCGGCCGTGCGCCAAGACCCGGGCCAATGGTGGTGGATGCACAACCGCTGGGAGGCCCGGCCCGAGCACCATCTGAGGGGCGCGGCCCTTGAGCGCTTCAAGGCCGGCGAGATGGAGTTTGACTGCGCCGGACAGTGCTGGCGCGAGAAGCAGGGCGGTCAGGCCGTGACCTTGGGCCCCGGGGAGTGGAGGTGAGCCTGGCCCGCTCCTGGGGCCTGGCCCTGCTCAGCGGCGCCTTGCTGGCCTTCAGCTTCCCCAGCTTCTTGGCCCCGCGCTTCCCGGCCGCGGCCGGCGCGCTGGCCTTCATCGCCCTGGCCCCGCTGCTGCTGGCCGTGGATGGCCGCAGGCCGCGGCAGGCCCTGGCCCTGGGCTTTGGCGCGGGCCTGCTCTTCTTTGGCGCAAGCCTGTATTGGGTCTGCTATGTGCGGCCCATGGGCCCGCTGGCCTCGGCGGCTTGGCTGGCGCTCTCGGCCTATCTGGCGCTTTACCCCGCGCTCTTCGCGGGCCTGGCCGCCGCGGGACTGGGCCGCCGGCTGCCCCTGCCCCTGCTCTGGCTGCCGGCCCTGTGGACCCTGCTGGAGGCCCTGCGCGGCATCGCCCTTGGCGGCTTCCCCTGGCTGGGCCTGGGCCATTCCCAGTATCAGAATGCCTGGCTGCTGCCCCTGGCGGCCTCCGCCGGCGCGGCCAGCCTGCATTTCGCCTGTGCTGCCTCGGGCGCCCTGCTCTTCCTCTTGCTGAGCGGCCGGCGCCAGGGCCTGTGGCCTTGCCTGGCGCTGCTCCTGCTCTTGCTGGCCCTGCTGCGCTGGGCCGGCTTGGCCGCGGAAGCCCGGCCCCAGCAGGGCCGGCAGGTGAGGGTGGCCGTGGCCCAGGCCAGCCTGGACCAGGACCAGGCCTGGACCTTGGAGTACCAGCAGCGCCTGCTCAGCGCTTATGGCAAGCTCAGCCGCCAGGCCGCGTCCCAAGGCGCGCAGGCGGTGCTGTGGCCTGAGGCCACCCTGCCCGGCATCCTGGCTGACCGCGACCCCAGCGTGCAGGCCTTCAGGTATCTTGCCAAAGGCCTCAAGGTCGACCTCATCAGCGGCGTGTACGACAAGGATGCTGAGGGCCGGCTCTCCAATTGCATGGCCCTGGCCAGCTCGCAGGGCAGCCTGCAGTCCTATGCCAAGCGCCACCTGGTGCCCTTTGGGGAGTACGTGCCCCTGCGCCGGCTGCTGCCCTTTGTGGACCAGGCTGTGCGGCGCTTTGGCAGCGACCAGGATTTCACGCCTGGCGCCAGCGCCCAGCCCCTGGCCGGCCAGGCTGGCCGGGCCGGGGCCCTGGTCTGCTATGAATCGGTCTTCCCGGGCTTGGCCGCGGATGAGGCCCGCCTGGGCGCAGAGTGGCTGGCGGTGTCCACCTTTGACACCTGGTATGGCCACAGCGCCGGGCCCTACCAGCACGCCAGCCTGGCGGTCTTCCGCGCCGTGGAGCAGGGCTTGTGGCTGGCCCGCGCCGGCGCCACCGGGGTCAGCCTGTTCGTGGCCCCGGATGGCCGCATCACGCAATGGATGGACCTGGACCAGGCCGGCATTTTGGTGCAGGACATAGAGCTGCGCCGGGCTTGCACGCCCTATGCCCGCTATGGCGATTGGTTCCTGGGATTGTGCGTTCTGCTGCTGGCATTGCCCCTGTTTTGGCGCGAGAAACAGCCGCATTGACAAGCTATAACGTTGTATGGTATGAAACTAGCTAGGGTTTAAAGGTCAAAGAAGCCCTTTTGCCATGGGCTTTTCCTTTTGTTTAGATGCTAACATGCCCAGGCCCCTCAAGATCATGATGGTGGTTTCAGAGTGCACGCCTTTCGCCAAGACTGGCGGGCTGGCTGATGTCGCTGGCGCCTTGCCCAAGGCGCTGAAGGCGCTTGGCCACGATGTGCGCGTGATCATGCCCTATTACAGCCGCATCATCTCGGCGGAGCAGTACGGCCTCAAGCCCCTGGCCGGGGCCATTGACGTGCCCCTGGGATACGGCCAGCACAGCGCCCGCATCTTCGAGACCTGCCTGCCCAATTCGGACGTGCCCGTCTACATGGTGGAGCATCCCGGCTTCTTCGACCGGCCCGAGCTCTACCGCACCATGGACGGCGACTACGACGACAACCACTACCGCTTCATCTTCTTCAACCGCGCGGTGATGGG
>CAYXCT010000139.1:0-5943 GCA_964463435.1 uncultured bacterium
GCAGGATGGAGGGGCGGATTCCGAAAGCCTGGCTGCCGTAATCCATCATCACGCCGCCGGAGCGGCTCCCCTCATCGGTCCAGCCGTCCTTGATGTTGTTCCCGTCCTGGCCCCAGCCGATGCCCCCTTCCGCCCCCATCTGCAGGCTGGTGCTGGCGGCCATGGCAGCCCCGCCCGGCAGGATCATCTTGGCAGCCATCAGGGTGGCGGCCACTGTGAGTCGCGTCAGGTTCTTCATGTCAGCTCCTGGAGTGTGGGGTCTCCCCCGTTATTAATTGAACAATGATTAATTATTTCGCTTTAAAAGAGGCGGCTCGCTCTGTCTGCCGCCCTCATCTGAGCTGTATTATAATCACTGATTAATTAAAGTCAAGAATTTATACATACGCACAGGTTGATTGCATGAAAAAGCCCTCTTGCGAGGGCTTTTCTTGATCTTAAAAGCTCAGACCTTCAGCTTTTCCAGCAGCTCTTCAGCCTTTTTTTTGGCAGCCAGCATGCCTGGGTAGCGAATCTCACGGTATCCGCGCACCTCCTCAGGCAGGCTCAAGAGCTCCACCCAGGCCTGGTATTGCTCCGGGGTCTGCCATTGGAAATTGCCGGCCAGGTCAAGGTACCAGTCGCGGAAGGCGCGCTCCTTAGCGTGCCAGCCGGGCAAGAGCCGGCGCAAGAAGCCCATGCGGGCCATGATCTTGAGCTGCCAGTCGCGCGATTCGAGGTCGAAGCTGAATTCCCTTCCCAGCAGCGTGAAGCTGGGCCGGTTGTAGTGCTTGTACACGATACGGTCGCCGGCGGCCAGGTTCACATTGAAGCGCCGTGCATCATCCACATACTTGTCGGGGCTGATGAGCAGCTGCGAGACATAGACCTCATCCTTGATGGCCATCACCTTGAAGGCCCAGCGCAGCGCGGCCTTGGTGGCGGCCCAGCCCTGGGCCTCGGAATCGGCCTGATGCACCTTGAGCAGCAGGTCCAGGTAGCGGCGGGCATAGGCCGGGCCGCCCCATTGCACCAGCTCAAAGAGCCGCAGGGCCAGGTGGGGCCGCTCATCCTCTGGCAGCTTGAGCCCCATCAGCGCGGCGCTGAAGAGGTCGCGGTAGGCGCGGCTCTGGCCCTTGCCCAGGCGCCGCGCGCGGCGCTCCACCTGCTCTTCCAGGCTCTCAGCTGGGCGGTCCAGGTAGCGCTCCGGGTGCTCCACCAGGTCGCGGCCCAGGCCGAAGGCGGCCAGGTTGCGCTCCGCCTCCTCGGGCCTGAAGTTCTCGCGGATGCTGAAGGTGAGGTCCTCGATGTCCAGGGGCAGGTGGCCGCGCTGATAGGCGCAGCCCAGCAGGGCCATGTTGACATACTGGCTCTGCCCCAGGTACTTGGTGACCTGGGCCGAGAGGTCCACGCCGAACCAGCTGCGGCAGGCTTTGCGCAGGCTCTCTTGGATGGCGGCCGGGTCAAAGTGGTCCCTACCCAGCAGGCTCAGGATGGTCTCGTTGCGGGCGGTGTTGGTGACGCAGTCCGTGCGGTCCGGGCAGCCCACCCGCAGGTTCATGCGGGGGTCCAGGCCGCGCGCGGCCTCCAGCAGGTCCAGGCCCAGGATGAGGTCGGCGCGGCCGTAGGGGGTCACCGGGCTCACCACGCGCTCGTCCTTGGTGAAGACCACATGGGAATAGACGCCGCCGTTGCGGATGGCCAGGCCCTTTTTGTCGCAGAAGTTGACCTGGTAGCCGTGGTGCATGCCGGCGCGCACCAGCACGGCGGTGGCGCTGCCGATGCCCATGCCGCCGATGCCGGCCATGTAGGCGCGCCATTCGCCCTCAAAGGCCAGGGCGGGCTTGGCGGGCAGGTCGCTGTGGTCGGGCAGGTCGGGCTTGACCGCGGGCTGGGCCCGGTAGATGGCCAGCTCCTCGAAGCTGGGGCAGGCCTTGACGCGGGCGCAGGCCCGGTCGCTGACGCAGGTGCTCAGGTCGGTGGCGATCTTGGAGCCCAGCAGGCTGTCCTCCACGGTCAGGCCGGGGCAGCCGGTGGTGCGGGTGCATTCCAGGCAGTACTCGCAGACATCCTTGGCCACGTTGATGCGCACCTCGCGCGGCAGGTAGCCCAGCTCAGCCAGGGTCTTGGCCCGCTCGCGGCGCTTGCGGCGGTGGTAGGTGATGCCGCATTCCTTGTCCGCCACCACGAACTTGACGCCGGGCAGCAGGATCAGGTCCTCCAAGGCGGCGCGGTACTCCTCGCGCTTCTCCGGGTTCACCCGCACCACCGGGATCTCGCGACCATAGGTGAGGCCCCGCAGCACGCGGGCGGCGTCTTGGGCGAAGGTGGGGCGGCCCATCAGGTCGTAGTCGCTGCCGGGGTGGGGCTGGTGCCCGGTCATGGCCGTGGTCTTGTTGTCCAGCACCACGTAGAGGATGTCCTGGTCGTTCTTGATGCTGTCGGAGACCGCCGAGAGGCCGGAATGGAAGAAGGTGGAGTCGCCGATGAAGGCCACTGACTTGTTTGTGCTGAAGGGCGAGAGCCCGGCGCCGGTGCCGCCGCCCATGCCCATGCCCGAGTAGTTGTGCATCAGGCCTTCGTTGGGCGGGAAGAAGAGCATGCTGTAGCAGCCCGCGTCGCCATGGAAGAGGATGTCCTTGGGCGCCGAGCTGTGGGTGCGAAGCATGTACTTGGGGTCGCGGAAGTCGCGCGCCAGCTCGAGGAAGATGGAGCTGGAATCGCGGTGCGGGCAGCCGGGGCAGAAGGTGGGCGTGCGCGCGGGCACCCGCACCGGGCTGGCCTCGGCGCGCGCCACCAGCTCCAGGGCTTGGTGGGCGGCGGGCAGGGCCAAGCCCAGCTTGTCGAACAGGGGCACCAGCCGCTTGAGGATCACGCCCGGGTTGAGGCCGTGCTCCATGGGGAAGCCCGGCAGGCCCTGCGGCAGGTCCTTGCCCCAGACCTCGGGCATGAAGGGCAGCTCGCCGGCCTGCCGCATCTCAGCGGCCTTGGCCCGCACCTGCGCCTCGATGAAGCCGCGCTTCTCCTCGACCACCAGCAGGCTGCTGCAGTGGCCCAGGATGCCGCGCAGGGCCTCCTTGTCCACCGGGAAGGTGACGCCCAGCTTGAGGATGGGGAAGACGCCCTCCATGCCGCAGTCGCGCAGGGCCTGGCGCAGGTAGGTGTAGCTCAGGCCAGAGGTGATGAAGCCCAGGCGCTGGCCAGCTTGGCCCGGCTCCAGCCGGTTGAGGCCCATGTCCCGCACGGCCTTGAACAGGGCCGGCAGCTTCTCGGCATAGGCCTCATGCTCCAGCCGTGCCGTGTGCGGCGGCAGCAGGATGCTGTGGTCCACCTGGATGTCGGCCGAGACGATGTCCACCTTGTTGGTGGTGCTGGGCACGCCCGGCCTCACCAGCAGGGGGTAGGAGCGCACCGTGCCGCCGCCATCCGCCTGATTGGTGGTGATGAGGTAGGTGATGTAGAGGTCGCTGGCCGCTGAGAGCTCAAAGCCCAGCTTGATCCAGTCCTTGACCTCCTGAAAGGTCGAAGGCTCCATCACTGGCATGAGCAGGTGGTCGGAGAGCCGTCGGGAGTCGATGGGCACCTGGGTGCTGTCGCTCCAGGGGTCATCGCCCACCACCACCAGCGCGCCGCCCTTGTGGCCGGTCTTGCCCATGTTGCCGGTGGCCAGCCCGTCCGCGGCCACATGCAGGCCCACGGACTTCATCACGGCCATGGCCCGCAGGTCCTCCAGCTGGCTGCCGTTGAGGCGTGCCGCTGCCAGGGCCTCGTTGTTGGCCAATTGGGCCAGGATGCCGTGCTCTTTGAGGTATTGGGCCAGGTCGGAGGCGTTCTCGAAAACGTCCGACACCGGGCTGCCCGGGTAGCCGGTGAGCAGGCTGATGCCGCCTTCCAGGCTGCCCTTGAGCAGCAGCTCATTGCCGGTGAAGGCCTCAAGGCCTTCACCCTTCAAAAATCGCTTGTCCATGGTCGCTCGGTATTGGGGGCCGTCCAGGCGCGGATGGCATGGGAGGGCTTGCAGCGCGGCGCGTTTCGCCGCGGCCTTAAAAAGCGATTATTCCCCCTCAGGTCATGAAAAGCAACCAGATTCCCTGAAGGTCATCCATGCCCTTGATGCGCGGGCCGTAGGCCTCGGCCAGGGCCTGGTTCATGTCCTTGCTGCGACCATAGCTGCGCAGAAAGGCCATGAAGCGCTGAGGGCCGCCGTCGCTGCCCAGGTAGTCCATCAGCAGCACCACGATGCTGAATCCCTGCATGTAGAAGGTGCTGATGTCGCCAAGGGAGCCCATGCGCTGGGGGCTAGCGGAGAGGAAGGTGCTGAAGGGCAGATGGCGCTGGCGCAGGCCCTGAAAGTAGTGCTGATCCACCCAGGGAAGGTAGGCTTGGGAGATGGCGGAGCCCTGGTGGGCGTAGTGGGTGCCCAGGTACATGGCCAGGCCCTCGTTGAGCCAGGTGTCGCGCGTCAGGTCCGGGAACAGGCGGCTGAAGAGCACATGGCCTATCTCATGGCCCAGGATGTTCTTCACCTGCAGGGCCTGGTCCCCCTTGTCCGGCAGGAACATGTAGATGGCGTGCAGCTCCGGCACCGTGACCCCGGCCTCCCAGCTCTTGGTGTAGGGCGAGCGGGCCAGGAATTCGCCCTCGCTGTCCGCCAAAAAGAGGCTGGTCTTGGGGCTGGTGAACTGCGAGGGGTCCATGCCGAAGGCCGCGCAGTCCGCCTCCAGGGCATGCTCGGCATGGAAGCGCGCGAAGTTGAGGAAGACCTGGTCCTGGCTGTGGTAGCGGTAGATGAAGTGCTCGCTCTCAGCCCGGTCGAAGCCCTCGGAGCTGAAGAAATCAAAGTCAGCCTTGCTGAGCGCGGCATTGAGCTGGCTGCCCAGCTTGCCGCTGAGATGCCAGGCCTCGGCCCCGGCCAGCGAGAGGCACAGCAGCAAGGGCAGCATCACGGCCCACAAGGCAAGCGGGCTCTCCAGCTGGTGCAGGGCCGGGCCGCGCTTGGGCAGCCTCTGGGCCCAGCGCTGGCGCAGGGAGCCGGGCTCATCCAGCTCAAGCTGGCCAGCCACCAGGCCGCTCATCTCCCTGCTGTGCGCCCAGCAGACCAGCCGCCACTCGCGCGCGCCCTGGTCTCCGGGATGGGCCTCCAGCCAGCGCTCGAGCATGCGCTGGGCGCGGGCGATGTCGCCCTGCTCATAGGCGGCCTGCGCGCCCTTGAGCGTGAGCTCCCGCCCGGCCTCGGGCTCGGCTGGCAGGGGGGGCAGCCCGCCGAAGTGGCGCAGGAACCCGCGCGCCAGCCTGGCCCGCCACAGGGCTGCCATGGCCAGCAGCATCAGCAGCAGGCCCAAGGCCGCCAGAGCAGCCCAGCCCCAGGCCAGGGCCTGGGGCTGATGGATGGCCATGCTCGCCAGAAAGCTCAGATGCAGGGCTCCCAGGATGAGCCCCAGCCAGGCGGCCAGGGTGGCCAGCAGGCTGGCCGCGCGCGCGTGCTGGTACTTGGGGCCGCGGATGAGTCTCATGCCTGGGCCAGCGCGGAGGCCAGCAGCTGGCGGGCGTGGGCCCGCGCGCTCTCGCTGGCTTGGGCCCCGCCCAGCAGGGAGGCCAGGGCCTCCACGCGGCCGGCCTCATCCAGGCGCTCCACGCGGGTGCTGGTGCGGCCAGCCTTGACCTGCTTGCTGACCTGAAGGTGGGTGGCGGGCAGGCAGGCGATCTGCGGCAGGTGGGTCACGCACAGCGCCTGGCGGCGGCTGGCCAGGCGGGCCAGCTCCTTGCCCACCTCCTCGGCCACCTTGCCGCTGATGCCGGCGTCCACCTCGTCAAAGACCAGGGTGTCGGCAGGGTCGAGGTCGCTCAGCGCGGCCTTGATGGCCAGCATCAGGCGGGAGAGCTCGCCGCCAGAGGCCACCTTGCTGAGCGGCTTGGCGCCCTCCCCGGGGTTGGCGGCCAGCCTGAATTCGGCTGCTTCCCCGC
>CAYXCT010000140.1:0-5856 GCA_964463435.1 uncultured bacterium
CCTGACCCCCTGGGCCGTCAGCGGCAACCGCTTCACGGTGGCCTTCATCCCCCAGACCCTGCAGGCCACCAGCCTGGGCGGCAAGCGCGCGGGCGACCCGGTGAACCTGGAGATAGACCTGCTGGCCCGCTACCTGCGCCGCCTGCTGGATGCCGGGGCGGCCCAGCCGCCGGCCGGGCTCTTTGAGCGGCGGCCCCTGTGAGGATCACCGAGGCCGGCGGCTCCAATTTCAGCGCGGACCAGTCGCGCAAGGCCCAGGGCAAGGGGCGCGCCGGGCGCGCGGGCGCGGCCAAGGATGAGGTGAGCTCTGTGGCGGCCTCCTCCTTCGCCCAGGCCCTGAACGGCCAGGCCGAGGGCCGCGTGCGGCAGGACCTGGACAGCCTGATGGAGGCGCTGGCCGAGCAGGGCGAGCGGCTCTCCAAGGTGCAGACCTTCGAGGAGATGGAGCGCTTCCGCAAGATCGTGCGCGACTTCTTGGACAAGCTGGTGAGCCAGCTCTACCGGCTGCAGCTCTCGCAGCTGCCCCAGGCCCAGCGCCACAAGCGGGTCAATGTGATCCTCGAGAAGGTGGACCTGCAGATGGAGGCCCTGGCCCGCCAGGTGCTCTCGCGCCAGGCCACCGGGCTGGACATCTTGAGCAACGTGGACCAGATCCGCGGGCTGCTCTGCGACCTCTACAAGTGAAGGGAAGGGCGACATGGCAGCGAGATTGAGCAGCATCCCCGAGGCGGTGGCCGACATCAAGGCCGGCAAGATGGTGATCGTGGTGGATGACGAGGACCGCGAGAACGAGGGCGACCTGGTGATGGCCGCCAGCAAGGTGACGGCGGCCTCGGTCAACTTCATGGCCAAATGGGGCCGCGGCCTGCTCTGCGTGCCCATGCTGGGGAAGGACCTGGACCGCCTGAAGATCCCCGACATGGTGCGCGAGAACACCACCAGCTATGGCACGGCCTTCACCGTCAGCGTGGACGCCAAGAAGGGCACCACCACCGGCATCTCGGCGGCCGACCGGGCCAAGACCGTGCAGGCCCTCATCAGCCCCAAGAGCCGGCCCGAGGACCTGATGCGGCCGGGCCACATCTTCCCCCTGCGCTACAAGGAGGGCGGGGTGCTGGTGCGCGCCGGGCAGACCGAGGCCAGCGTGGACCTGGCCCGCATGGCCGGCCTGCACCCCTCGGGCCTCATCTGCGAGATCATGAACGAGGACGGCACCATGGCGCGCATGCCCCAGCTGCTGCGCTTCGCCCGCCGCCACAAGGTCAAGGTGGTCTCGGTGGCCGACCTCATCAGCCACCGCCGCCGCACCGAGCGCCTGGTGGCCCGCGAGGTCACCACCGTGCTCCCCACCGCCTTCGGCGACTTCACCCTGCATCTCTACCGCAGCCAGGTGGACCAGGCCCAGCACCTGGCCCTGGTGAAGGGCGAGGTGAAGGGGCACAAGGACGTGCTGGTGCGGGTGCACAGCGAGTGCCTGACCGGCGACACCTTTGGCAGCCGGCGCTGCGACTGCGGCGAGCAGCTGCACGCCGCCATGGCCCAGGTGGAGCGCGAGGGCCGCGGGGTGGTGCTCTACATGCGCCAGGAGGGCCGCGGCATCGGCCTGGCCAACAAGCTGAAGGCCTACGCCCTGCAGGACAAGGGCTACGACACGGTGGAGGCCAACGTGATGCTGGGCTTCAAGGCCGACCTGCGCGACTACGGCACCGGAGCCCAGATCCTCTCTGACCTGGGGCTGACCCGCATCCGCCTGATGACCAACAACCCCAAGAAGCTGGTGGGCCTGACCGGCCATGGGCTCACCATCAGCCGCCGGGTGCCCATCGAGGTGGCCCCCAACCCCAGCAATGCCCGCTACCTGAAGACCAAGAAGCTCAAGATGGGCCACCTGCTGGACATGCCCAAGTGAGGAAGCCGTGTCCGACCAGACCCCGCGCTTAGCCTTTGGCGCGCATCCCGCCCGCGGCCTGAAGGTGGCCGTGGTGGTGGCGCGCTTCAACCTGCCCATCACATCGCGCCTGCTCAAGAGCTGCCAGGCCCGCCTCAAGGCCCTGGGGCTGGAGCCCAAGGGCCTGCGCGTGGAATGGGTGCCGGGCGCCTTTGAGCTGCCCCTGGCCGCCCAGGCCCTGGCCGCTTCCGGCAAGGTGGACGCCGTGGTGGCTTTGGGCTGCGTGATCCGCGGCGAGACCTCGCACTACGACCTGGTCTGCCAGGCCGCGGCCCAGGGCCTGCTGCAGGCCGGGCTCAAGCATGGCTTGCCCGTGGCCTTTGGCCTGGTCACCTGCGAGAATGCCCGCCAAGCCCTGGCCCGCAGCAACGGCGGGCCCAAAGATTCCGGCCGCCACGCCGCCGAGACAGCGGTGTGGATGGCCCGCCTGCTCAGCCGCCTTTCCTGAGCCATCCCCCTTCTTGAGAGCGCCATGTTCCTCATCCCCACCCACGTCGGCTTAAGCAAGATCCACGGCATCGGCTGCTTCACCAGCGTTGACATCCGCAAGGGCGACATCATCTGGGAGTTCCACCCCGGCCTCGACACCATCGTCAGCGAGGAGGCCTTCAGCCGCCAGCCCGGGGCCATCCAGCAGTACCTGCGCTGGTACGCCTACATGAACCTCAAGCCCCGCCATTGGGTGCTGTGCGGCGACCATGCCCGCTTCATGAACCACCAGGACCAGCCCAACATCCGCGAGCACCAGGACGGCTCGGGCCGCAGCGTGGCCCAGGCCGACATCCCGGCCGGCAGCGAGCTGACCTGCGACTACTCGGAGTTCGATGCCGACTCCAAGGCCAAGCTCTCCAACGGCGGGAGGGTCTTCTAGTGGGCAACCGCCACCGGGGCAGGGAGCTGGCATTCCAGCTGCTCTTCCAGATGGAGCAGGGGGGCCACCAGGACCTGCGCGAGGTCTTCATGCAGTTCCTGCCCGGCCAGAAGGCCAATCCTGAGGCCAAGGAGTTCGCGCGCCGCCTGGCTGAGGAGGCCTGGCCCTTGAAGGATGAGCTGGACCAGGCCCTGGCCGCGGTGGCCGAGAACTGGGACGTCAAGCGCTTCGGCTCGGTGGACCGGGCCCTGCTGCGCCTGGGCGCCTACGAGCTGCTGCACCGCGATGACATCCCCTATGAGGTGACCCTCAACGAGGCGGTGGAGCTGGCCAAGGCCTATGGCACGGATGAGAGCCCGGCCTTCATCAACGGCGTGCTGGACATGCTCCGCAAGAAGAATCCCCGGGTGAAGACCGGGCCCGGGCCCAGGCCCGGCGCGGAAGACCCGGCCGCGGGCGGCGGCCCGGCGGACGGGGAAGAGGAGGGGTGAGATGCCAGCTTATGACTACCATTGCGCGCGCTGCGGCGGTTTTGAGGTGCAGCGGCGAATGAGCGACCCGCCGCTGGAGTCCTGCCCCAATTGCAGCGGCCCGGTGGAGCGCGTGATCAGCCGCAACGTCAATTTCCTGTTCAAGGGCTCGGGCTTCTACATCACGGATTACCGCGGGGACAGCTACAAGAAGGACGCGGCCGCGGACAGCGCCGCCACTGCCAAAGCTTCAGAGGCCAAGGCTCCTGAGCCCGCCAAGGCCGCGCCCGGAGGGCCGGAGGCCAAGCCGGCCGCGCCCGCCGCGGCGGCCAAGCCAGAGGCCAAGCCCGCCAGCGGCCCCGCTGCATGAGCATCATGGGCTGGCTGGCGGCTTTGGGCGGGGCCCTGCTGGCCCTGGCCCTGCTCATGAGCCTGCTTGAGCTGGCCAGGCGGGCCTGGTGGCCGGCCTGGCAGCGCTCTTGGCAGGCCAGAAAGCGGCGCCGAGCCATGGCGCGCATGGATTGGCGGCTGGTCGAAGGCGGCCAGCCGGGCGCGCGCCAGGGCCGGGATTGCGAGAAAGAGGCCACTTTGGGCGTTTGCACGGGCCTGGAGTGCTACTTTTGGGACAGCTGCAAATTCAACATCAAGAAGCCGCTCAGGCGCTCGTGAATGGTTGACAGCCCTGGGCTGAACGGTATATCATCTTGCAAATTCCCCTCATTTTGCCAGGAGGAACTCCGTTGAGCCGCACGCGAATCCTAGCGCTGCTGATGGTCTTGGGCATTGCTGGAAACCAAGTTTTGCACGCCCAGTCCAATGAAGACCAGCCTTACCGGCCTGACTACCGCTACAGCGGCCCCCAGAGCGCGCAGATCAGCGAAGACGAGGCCTCGGGCAAGGACCCCATCATGGCCACCATGTTCGCCCTGCTGCCGGGCGTGGTCATCCACGGGTTCGGCAACTATTATGCCGAAGACTACACCTTCGGCAACCACATGCTGGCCATGGAGATCTTGGGCGGCGGCTTGGCTTGGTGGGGCTACGGGCTCATCCATCAGCCCGACAGCTGGAACCACTACTTCGGCGACAACGGCACCACCATCCAGGCCGGCTATTGGGTCAAAGCCGCTGGCTTGGGGCTCATCGCCTTGAGCTGGGTGGGCGATGTGGCCACGGCCTCGGACGCAGCCAACCAGTACAACAGCGAGCATGACCTGCACTTCAAGCTTGAGGGCGAGCTCAACGCGCCCCGGGTGACCGTGTGCTACAACTTCTAGATCCAAGCAGCCAGCCTGCCAAGGCTGGCTTTTTTTTGCCTTGGCTGCGCCTGCTGGCGGGGATGCTGGCGCTGGCCCTTGGCGCGCCCCTGGCGGCCGAGGAGCGCGGCGGCTCGCTGGCGGCTGAGCCGGCCTTTCTGGTGCCCATGGGCTCCATGGGGCAGCATTACGCGGCCACCCTGGGCTATGCCCTCGACTTTGACATCCCCTTCTCGAGCCTCATCTCCGCCGACTTTGGCGCCGATTACACTGAGATGCCCTCGCGCCCCCAATATGCCGACAGCCGCCTGCAGCTGATCCCAACCTGGCTGGGGGTCAAGGTGAAGCACCAGTGGCAGCCGCGCATGGAATACTACGGCGAGGCGCTGGCGGAGTGCATCTACCAGCGCAGCTACACAGTCGGCGGGGGCAGCTCGCAGGAGCTGACCACCGGCGGCTTTGGCCTGGGCGCTGGCTATGACTGGTGGCTCAGCCGCTGGGTGCTGGTGGGCCTGGAAGCCCGCGGCAGCGCCATCACCTCCAACCGCCGCATCCATCCATTCATCCAGCTGGGGTTGCGCCTGGGCTGGCGCCAGTAGGCAGGCGCCGCCTTCATCGGGAGGGATCCCATGCCGGTTCGCAAAGCTTCGATCTTCGCCATCCTGCTGCTGGCCCTGGCTGCCGCCCCCCTGGCGGCTGAGGGCTCGGCGCTGGCGCTGTCGCCAGAGGCGCAGGCCTCTGCGGGCGCGTCCTATGGCATCAATGTCTTCAGCGGCATCCTCACCGGAGCGCTGGTGGGCGCCTCGGCAGAGGCCATCCCCTATGCCCAGTCCCGCCACAACCAGGACCCCAAGCCCGTGGTCATCGGCGCGGTGATCGGCTCTGCGGCCGCGGCGCTCGGCGTGGGCGTGCCCATCTCGGCCTATGAGGTCTCCCGGCAGCGCCCGGGCGCGGGCGGCACCCTGATGGCCGACATCTTCGGCTTTGGCGTGCTGGGAGGCGTGCTGGGAGCCGGCGTGGGCACCGTGAGCTATCGCGACAAGGTGGGCACACGGCAGCAGGATCAGGCCGAGGATTTTCTGGCCGCCGGCGGCGCCGGCGTCTGCGCCGGCGCCGTGGTGGGGCTGGCGGCGGGCATCCTAGACGCCTTCATGCCCCAGGCCAAGGCCGAGCCGCATCCTCCAGGCAATGGCCTGCATGCGCGCCTGGGGCTCTTTCCAGAGACCGCGGCCCTGCCGGGCTCCGCCTGGGTGCGGCTGCGGCTCTTGGACGCCGACTTTTGAGGGAGGGGGACTGATGCGCAAGCTCCTG
>CAYXCT010000141.1:0-5844 GCA_964463435.1 uncultured bacterium
GGGCTGCGAGGTGCGCCTGCTGCCCGAGCCGCCGGCCTGCTGCGGCCTGCCGCCGTACAGCTATGGGCAGGCCCCGGCCGCCCGCGCCCTGGTGGCCCAGAACCTGAAGGCCCTGGACGCGCTGGATGTGGAATGGGTGGTGACCGAGACCGGCTCCTGCTACCATTTCATGAAGGAGTACGCCCACCTCTATGGCCAGGACCCTGAGCTGGGCGAGGCCGCGGGCCGGGTCTCGGCCAAGGTGGCTTATCTGAGCGATGTGGTGGCGAGGATGGGCTTTCCCCTGGCCCAGCCCCGCTGGGGCCGCAGCGTCACCTGGCAGGACAGCTGCCAGCTGGCGCACCTGCAGAAGCTGGATCAGAGCCCGCGCCAGGTGCTGCGCGCGCTGGCGGGGGTGGACTACCGCGAGATGGACGAGGCGGCCTGGTGCTGCGGCGGGGCTGGCGCCTACACCTTGAGCCATCCTGAGCAGAGCGACCCCATCCTGGCCCGCAAGCTGGGAAAGGTGGCGGCCACCCAGGCCCAGGACCTGGTGGTGGGCTGCCAGTCCTGCTACATGCAGCTCAAGCACGGCGTGCGCGCCGCCGGCATGCCGGTGCGCGTGCTGCACCTGGCGGAGCTGCTGGAAGAGGCCACCCGGAACCTGGAGGAGGGCCAGCCATGAGCGGATTCGATCAGCGCAAGGCGCCCAGGGTGAAGCTGGAGGTGAACTGCGTGTTCTGGCCTGAGGATGGCGAGGCGCCGGCCGCGGGCTGCCTGGGGACCACCATCAACCTGAGCCTGAGCGGCCTGGCCATGCATTGCGACTACCAGCTGCGCCGGCATGGCCGCATGCAGGTGGAGATGTCGCTGCCGGGCAGCCGCCAGAGCCTCAAGCTGCCGGCGCAGGTGGTGGACTGCCGCCACTCCACGGACAGCAAATGGGCCTACCAGGCCCGGCTCTCCTTCGACGATCCTGGCCCGGCCGGCCTGCACAGCTTGCTGGCCTTTTTGCTGCCCCAGCAGCGGCAGATTGACCGGGACGGCATGAGCCCGGCCCTGGTGGAGCAGCGCGGCGAGTCGCGGTCAGAGGTGGAGCTGGGAGCGCGCTATCGCGAGGCGGGCGAGGCAGAGCTGTCCAAGCTGGCGGAGCAGCACAGCTACCTTGAGATGGAGCCCCTGCTGGGCTCGCATTATTTCCCCAACATGGCCAGCGTGCTGGCCCGCAACATCTCGGGGCATGGCATCTGCCTGCTGGCGGCCCGGCCCTTCCGCGAGGGCAGCCAGCTTCTGGTGGAGCTGACCCTGCCCAGCCTGGGGCAGCCGCTGTGGGTGCTGGCCTCGGTGCAGTGGGCCCGCGAGGAGGATTCCGGCCTCTATCGCCATGCCGCCGGGCTGCGATTCCAGGCCATCCGCAAGGCCGATGCCCTGGCCGTGGAGGCCTATATCCAGCGCCAGGGGGGCTGAACCAGGGCCCCTCGCCAGCCGTATGCCTTAGGATGCGAACCCTCTCTCAGGATGCCCATGACGATCAAGCAGATGGAAGCCTGGCATGCCGCTTCGCCCCTGCGCTACGCGCGCCGCAGGACGCGCGTGGTGATGGTGGGCAAGGTGGCGGTGGGCGGGGACAACCCCCTGCGCATCCAGACCATGACCACCACCGACACCCAGGATGTCGCCGCCACCGTGGCCCAGACCTTGCGCTGCGTGGCCGCCGGCGCCGAGATCGTGCGCATCACCGCGCCCTCCTTGCGCGATGCCCGCGCGCTGGGGCCCATCCGCCAGGCCCTCAACGCGCAAGGCTGCGATGTGCCGCTGGTGGCGGACATCCATTTCACGCCGGACGCGGCCATGGAGGCGGCCCTGCATGTGGAGAAGGTGCGCATCAACCCGGGCAACTTCGCGGACAGCAAGGCCTTCAGGGTGCGCGATTACAGCGATGCCGAGTATGCCGGCGAGCTCAAGCGGCTGGAGGACAAGTTCATGCCCCTGGTGCTGCGCTGCCAGCAGCTTGGGCGCGCGATGCGCATCGGCACCAATCATGGCAGCCTGAGCGACCGCATCATGAACCGCTTCGGCGACACCCCCCTGGGCATGGTGGAGTCAGCCATGGAGTACCTGCGGGTGGCCAAGCGGGCCGGCTACCACGACATCATCCTGAGCATGAAATCCAGCAATCCCAAGGTCATGGTGCAGGCCTACCGCCTGCTGGCCGCGCGCATGGATGAGGAGGACATGGATTACCCCTTCCATCTGGGCGTCACCGAGGCCGGGGAAGGGGAGGACGGCCGCATCAAGAGCGCGGCCGGCATCGGCGCCCTGCTGGAGGACGGCTTGGGCGACACCCTGCGCGTGTCCCTCACTGAGGAGCCCGAGGCCGAGGTGCCGGTGGCCTTCTCGCTGGCGGAAAGCTATCCCAGCAGGCCCGCGGCCTGCCAGGCCTTCCCTGAGGGGGGAGACCCGCTGGGGCTGGGGCAAGCCTGGGCCCAGAGCCATCCCCTGCAAGGCTGGCAGCGCAGCCCTTCGCAGCGCATCGCCCTGGCCGGCCTGGGCCTGGGGGCCGAGGAGCCGCTTCGCGTCTTCTGCCTGGCCCCGCACCCGGCCCAGCAGGCCGCGGCCAACCTGGCTTGGCTCAAGGCCTGGCCAGCCGCGCACCCCAACACCGAAGCCCGGCCCGAGGTGCTGCTGCTGGACATTGACAGCCCGGCCGGCCTGGCAGGCGCGCGAGAGCTGGCAAAGTCCCTGGCTGGCCAGCCCATGGCAGTGGTGGGCGGGTTCAGCCTTGAGGCTGCCTCGCAGCTGGCCCTGGGCAGCGGCTTGGCCGGGGTGATGCTGCGCGGCGCGGCGGCGGCCCCGGCAGGGGAGGTGGCAGCCCTGGCCCAGGGCTTGGCCGCAGAGGGCGTGGCGCTGATCCTTGAGATGCCGGAGGGGCCCGGCCAGCAGGCGCTGGAAGCCCTGGAGAGCCGGCTCAGGGCCGCGGAAGGGGCAGGCGCCAGCTTGGCCCTCTGCGTGCGCAGCTCTAGCGCCAGCAGCCTCATCCATCTGGCCCGCGGCCTGCATGGCTTCCAGGCCCGGCGCGGCAGCGCCCACCCCCTGCTGCTGGCCTATGCCAGCGCCGAGGAGGAGGGCCGCTTGGCGCTCTCCGGGGCCACCGGCCTGGGCAGCCTGCTCTTAGACGGCCTCGGCGATACCCTGCTGCTGGAAGGCAGCAGGGATGCAGCGGCGCTGGGCTTCAACATCCTGCAGGCCACGGGCCGGCGCATCACGCGCACCGAGTTCATATCCTGCCCCAGCTGCGGCCGCACGCTCTTCGACCTGCAGGAGGTGACGGCGCGCATCAAGGCCCGCACCGGCCACCTGACCGGGGTCAAGATCGCCATCATGGGCTGCATCGTCAACGGGCCCGGCGAGATGGCAGACGCGGATTTTGGCTACGTGGGGGGCCAGCCCGGCCACATCAACCTCTTCGTGGGCAAGCAGGTGGTCAAGAAGGGCATCCCCTTCGGCCAGGCTGAGGACGCCCTGGTGGGACTCATCAAGGAGCATGGCCGCTGGGCAGAGCCGCTGGCTTGAGCCCGGCCTTGAGCGCAAAAAAAGAGGGGTCCCAGCCTGAGCTGGGACCCCTCTTTTTATCTGGTGCGCGAGAAGGGACTTGAACCCCCACGACCTTGCGGCCACTAGACCCTGAATCTAGCGCGTCTGCCAATTTCGCCACTCGCGCCCGGCTTTGCCGGAGCCCAAGGAATATACGAAAAAAGGGACTCGCCTGTCAAGCCCAAGTGCTTGAGCCCGGCGCGCAAAAGCCATAAGGTGGAACTGGCGCGCCTGGCTCATTCCGTTGAAATTTAACCTGTTTATGATTATACTAGCCCTTCATTAATCATATTGTATCAGCAATTGTATCTGCGATTTTTGCGTTGCAAAGGCCTTTGGATTCGCTTGAGGATGCAGATGATAGAGCTCGACGGCCATCAGCTGGCCATTTCAGACATCTGGGACATCGCCATGGGCCAGGCCTGCTGCCTGAAGCCCGCGGCCCGCGAGCGCATGGCCAAGAGCAGCGCCTATGTGGACCGCTTGGTGGAGGAGCCGCGCGCGGTGTACGGCATCAACACCGGCTTCGGCCCCTTGAGCGGCTTCCGCGCCAGCAAGGAGGACCTTGCGCGCCATCAGGTCCATTTCTTCCACCATCTCAGCGTGGGCCAGGGCGAGCTCTTCAGCCCTCAAGAGACCCGCGCCATCATGGCGGCGCGCGCCAATGCGCTGGCCCGCGGCTTCTCAGGCATCAGGCCCGAGGTCATAGACCTGCTGCTCGCCATGCTGGGCTTGGACATGCTGCCGGAGATCCCTTGCCAGGGCTCAGTGGGCGCCAGCGGCGACCTCATCCCCCTGGCCCACATGGGCCGCACCCTCATCGGCCTGGGCCATGTGCGCTGGAAGGGCCAGCGCTGGGAGTCGCCCAAGGCCCTGGCCGCGGCCGGGCTCAAGCCCGTGGTGCTCAAGGCCAAGGAGGCCCTGGCCCTGGCCAATGGCACCTCGGTGATGACCGGCCTGGCCTGCCTGGCCGTGCACGAGGCGGCCCAGATCCTCTCCTGGATGGAGCTGCACTCCTCCTGCCTCATCGAGGTGATGTCCGGCTCGCCCGAGGTGCTGTGCCAGCAGCTGCACAAGGCCCGCGGCCACCGCGGCCAGTCGCTGGTGGCGGCCCGCATGGCCGAGCACCTGCGCAGCAACCCGCATTATGCCAAGCTCATCGATGAGCACAACTGGGGCACCCAGGAGAAGGACCTGGAGCCGGGCGTGGAGATCCAGGATCCCTACAGCCTGCGCTGCTCGCCGCAGATCCTGGGGGCCTATCAGGACGCCTTCTGGCATGTGGAGCAGGTGGTGGCGCGCGAGCTCAACGCCGCCACCGACAACCCCCTGGTCTTCGCCGACACCGAGACCGTCATCCACGGCGGCAATTTCTACGGCCAGCACGTGGCCTTCGCCTCCGATTACCTGCGCCTGTGCCTGGTCAAGGCCGGCCTGCTGGCCGAGCGCCAGATCGACCGCATGCTCAACTGGCGCTACAGCCAGGGCCTGCCCCCCATGCTGAGCGGCAGCGCGCCCGGGCTCAACAGCGGCCTGCAGGGCACCCAGCTGCTGGCCACCGCGCTGGCGGCCGAGCTGCGCATCCTGAGCGCCCCGGCCTCGGTGCAGAGCATCCCCACCAACGGCAACAACCAGGACGTGGTCAGCATGGGCACCCATTCCGCCAAGCTCAACCGCCAGGCCCTGCCCCTGCTGTGGCGCCTGCTGGCCGTGGAGACCCTGGCCCTGGCGCAGGCCGCCGACCTGCGCCAGCGGGCGGGGGTGATGGGAGCCCATTACCAGGCCCTGCATGACGCGGTGCGCGGCATCAGCCCCTACCTGGAGGAGGACCGGCCCCTGTATGAGGATATCGCTGCCGTGGCCGATTGGCTGCAGAGCCCCCAGGCCCAGGCCGCGCTGCTGCCAGCGCGGCCCAAGAACCCCATCATCATCGCGCTGGGGGGCGAGGCATGATCGCGCTGGTGACCGGCGCCAGCCGCGGCATAGGCCGGGCCTGCGCGCTTGAGCTGGCAAGCCTGGGCTATGAGGTGTGGGTCAACTATGCCAAGAGCGCCGAGCTGGCGGAGCAGGTCTGCGCCCAGATACGGGCCCAGGGCGGCAAGGCCTCAAGCCTGGGCTTTGATGTGGCCGACCGCGCCCAGGTGGACGGGGTGCTGGGCCCGGCCCTGGAGGCCGCCGGCGGCATCGATGTGCTGGTCAACAACGCGGGCATCACCAAGGACGGCCTGATGATGTGGATGGGCCCGGCCGACTGGGATGCCGTGATGTCCG
>CAYXCT010000142.1:0-5750 GCA_964463435.1 uncultured bacterium
CATGCGCTGGAGCACAGCCAGATCGCATTGCTCCCCCTGATGGTGCTCTGCGACCGCTGGGACTTGGGAGGGGTCTCCTACTGGAGCCAGCCCCAGCTCAACCTGCCCGCGGTCTTCGTGTATGATGGCCACCCAGGCGGGGCTGACCTGTCGGCGCGCGGGCATAGCCTGGTGAAGGAATGGCTGGTGGCCGTGGCAGAGATGCTCAAGAGCTGCCCCTGCGAGAGCGGCTGCCCTTCCTGCATCCAAAGCCCCAAGTGCGGCAATGGCAACAAGCCCTTGGACAAGGCCGGCGCCCTGGAGCTGGCCCATCGTCTGATGGCCCTTATCGAAAGAGGAGGCAGCTTGAGCCAGCCCGGCGAGTTCTTGCCAGAGGGCGCCATGCCCATGGCCCCAGCCCCAGCCTCGGTCCCGGCCGCGGCCAAGCCGCTTGCAAGCCCCGCGCCCTCGGCCCCATCTGCGCCGGCCGGGCCCAAGGTGGTGGTCTTTGACCTGGAGACCCAGTTCCTAGCGCAGGAGGTGGGCGGCTGGGGCAACACCGCGGCCATGAAGGTGTCGGTGGGCGTGGCCTGGCTGGAGCAGGAGCAGCGCTTCTTGCAGGTCACAGAGGCCAACATCCAGCAGCTCATCGAAGCCCTGCGGGGCGCGGACCTGGTGGTGGGCTTCAACAACAAGGGCTTTGACAACGGCGTGCTGCAGCCCTATGCCGAGGGCCTGGACCTGTCCAGCCTGCCCACCCTGGACCTGCTGGAGCAGGTGCGCGCCACGCTGGGCTTCCGCCTGAGCCTGGATGCCCTGGCCAAGGCCACCCTGGGCGCGAAGAAGGGCGCGGACGGCCTGCAGGCCGTGGCCTGGTGGCGCGCGGGCGACCTGCTGCCCCTGCTGGAGTACTGCCAGCAGGACGTGGCCCTCACCCGCGACCTGTGGCGCTTTGGCAAAGATCACGGCTATCTCCTGTACGAGGACAAGCAGGGCAATCTGATGAAGGTGGCGGCCAGCTGGGCAGCGTGACCAGGCCCCATGAAACGCAGATTCAATGACCTAAGGCAGGCTAACTTCCACTTGGAGAAAAGATGAGGCACCTCTTCGCATTGTCGCTATATTTGGCGACAGCAGCCTGGGCTTTCGGCGCGAGCGATCCCCTCTATCAGCCCATGCAAGGGCCTGAAAAGAGCAGGTTCGGCGTCAGCGTTGCCAGCGCCGGGGATGTCAATGGTGATGGTTATGCCGATGTGATTGTAGGCGCCTCCAGGGAGCATCGCGCCTATCTTTACCTTGGGAGCGCGAATGGGCTGCAAACAAAGCCTGCAGCCGTCCTGCAGCCGGACCCTGGGCAAGTCGACCCTAAATCGGGCGGCAGCTTTGGGGAGTGCGTCGCAGGTGTGGGGGATGTCAATGGGGATGGCTATGATGATGTGGTGGTTGGAGATTGGGAATCGGGCCAGGCTTATCTCTATTTTGGCTCAAAGAATGGCCTGCTCCCCAAGCCCTTCCTGCTATCCAGGAAAAGGGGCATTGGAAGCTTTGGCTATGGCATCGCCAGCCTCGGGGATGTCAATGGCGATGGGCTCGCAGACTTTGCGGTGAGCAGCCCTGGGTCGAACTCTGTCGTCATCTTTTTGGGAGGCGCAAAGAATCTCACGCCTTCCATCATCAGCATCAAAGGCGATCCCAAGGCGCATTTTGGCTTCTCACTGGCTGCCGCAGGCGATGTCAATGGAGATGGGTACGCCGACCTCCTTGTCGGGAACAAGGACAATGTCGCTTACCTCTTCCTGGGCTCCAAGGAAGGGATCCAAAAGCAGCCTGCCAACACGCTCCATGGGCCCACCAATGGGCAGTTTGCCGCAAAGCTGGCGGGTGTTGGCGATGTCAATGGAGATGGCTTTGCTGATGTCATCATCGGAGACCCCGGCTTCGGCAAGGCTTATTTCTACAAGGGGTCCAAGGCAGGCTTGGCCGGCGAGCCCACGGTTATCCCCAACCCTTGGGGCAGGGGAGGGGACTTCACCTGGTCGGCGGCAAGCGCCGGGGACCTGGACAAGGACGGCTATGGGGATGTGATCATCGGCGAGCGCTCAAACAACCGGGCTTACCTCTACTTTGGCTCAAAGAGCGGCTTGTCAAACGAACCGGTGGTCTTGGATGGCCCCAAGGGCAGCTGGGAGTTCGGCTACTCAGTGGCGAGAGCAGGTGATGTGCGGAAATCCGGCGACTCTGACCTCATCATCGGGGCGGATGCATCCGGCTCTGCCTATCTGCTTCCCGGGGCCACAGCCGCCGCAATGAAAGGGAGCCCAGGCGGATTGAAGGTCCTCTTGAAGGATCCGGTCGAGGTCACGACCCAGGAGGGCGCGCGCGCGGCCGGCGGGGCCTTGGCTGGGCTGGCTGACTTCAGGGGTGATGGGAAGGCCGAATCGGTGGTCTGCTCGCCTAAAGAAGGAACGGTGTCCATCTATGCCTGCGCTGGGGCCGGGTTCGAGAGCAAGCCGCTCAAGGTCCTGAAGGGCCCCTCAGGATCTCACTTCGGGCTCTCTGCGGCCATTGCAGATGTCAATGGGGACGGCTTGGATGACCTGCTTGTTGGGTCAGACAGCTCTGGCTGCGTATGGCTCTACCTTGGGGACAGGGATAGCACCCTGGCAGAACAGCCCTTGGTCCTCAAGTCCCCCAAGGGCGCCCCCTGTTTCGGCCGATGCCTGGCCAATGCCGGGGATGTGAACGGAGATGGATTGAGCGACATCCTTGTCGGCGAGAATTGCACCGGCAACGCCTACCTTTACCTGGGATCCCGATCAGGCTTTGCTAACCAGGAGCCCCGTGCGATCACGGTGGCCGATGGCGCCAAGCAGTATTTTGGGCGCTACCTCGCCGGCATTGGCGATGTGAATGGCGATGGCTATGCCGATGTCGCCATTGAGTCAACCAATGGCAGCGTGGCCTATGTGTTCTATGGCTCCAAGCAGGGCTTGGTGGGCGCTCCCCAGCTGGTCGGGACACCCAACGGGGCGGATGCCAGGGAGCTCAATTGCATGGGCATCGGCGATGTCAATGGTGATGGCATTGATGATGCCCTGCTGTATGACAGCTTCAAGCACACGGCTTATGTCCACTATGGGTCGCGAGCGGGATTGTCGGCTCAAGGGAGCCCTCTTGCACGGCCTGGGGACAGCGGCTTTTCGTCTGGGTATGGGTTCTGCAAGAGTGCCGCAGGTATCGACCTGAACGGGGATGGGATCGCTGACCTGCTCGTTGGATATGACCTGCTGAATTGCGTGTGCGTCTATTGGGGCTCAAAGGCAGGGATCTCAGCTGACCCCGTCCTCATCGATGGGCCCTTCACAGGCCTGGGCTTTGGCCGCTCCATCTTTGGCATGCCGGGCAAAGGGGGGCTCAGGGACAGGCGGGTCGCGATCGGCGCAGAATCCACCAGCTACCTTTGCACCTACACTCCCAAGGACAAGGAGGCACAATGAGGGTCCTGGTCGTGAATATCAAGGTAAAGCCCGGCACGGAAGCGGCCTTCATCGAGGCCACGCTGGACAACGCGCGCAACAGCATCCTCGAGCCGGGCGTGGCCCAGTTCGACTTCCTCCAGGATGAGTCTGACCCCACGCACTTCACGCTCTATGAGTCCTATTGGGAGAGCGCGGGCATGGACGCCCATCGCGAGGCCGGGCATTACAAGCGTTGGAGCGCCGCGGTGGCGCCCCTGATGGCCCAGCCGCGCCAGGGCGTGTGGCACAAGGACCTTCAGCATCAGGACAAGGCTTGGGCCCGGGCATGAATTTCCAGTTCGCCACCGCCGGAGCCATCCGGTTCGGCGCCGGCTCAGCCCAGGGCCTGGGCCAGGCGGCGGGGGAGCGCATGCGGCGGCCTTTGCTGGTCTGCGGCGCGCACCCTGAGCGCTGGGCCGGGCTGCTCAAGGGCCTGGCCGCTGCCCCGCGCCTGCTGGTGCCGGGCGAGCCAAGCATAGCCCTGGCCCTGCAGGGCGCCGAGCTGGCGCGGCATGAGGCTTGCGACGGGGTGGTGGCCCTGGGCGGCGGCGCGGCGCTGGACGCGGGCAAGGCCGTGGCGGCCCTGGCCGCCAACCCCGGCGACCCGCTGCGCTTCTTGGAGGTCATCGGCCAGGGCTTGGCGCTTGAGCATGCGGCCCTGCCCCTCATCGCGGTGCCCACCACGGCCGGCACGGGCAGCGAGGCCACCCGCAACGCGGTGCTGACGGCGCCCGAGCAGCGGGTGAAGGTGAGCCTGCGCCATGCCAGCATGCTGCCGGCCCTGGCCCTGGTGGATCCCGAGCTGACCCTGGGCTGCCCGCCGGCCCTCACCGCGGCCAGCGGCATGGACGCCCTGGTGCAGGTGCTGGAGCCCTATGTCTGCCGGGCCCCCAATCCCTTGACCCAAGGCCTGGCTGAGCAGGCCATGCCCCTGGCGGCCCGGGCCCTGCGCCGGGCCTTCTTGCAGGGCGATGACCTGGAGGCCCGCACAGATATGGCCTTTGTCAGCCTGGCTGGCGGCATCAGCCTGGCCAATGCCCGGCTGGGCGCGGTGCACGGCCTGGCCGCGCCCCTGGGCGGCCTGCTGGGCGCCCCGCACGGCGCCCTTTGCGCCCGCCTGCTGCCCGTTGTGCTGGCAGCCAACATCAGCGCCCTGGCCTTGCAGGGGGAGCCCAGCCTTCAGAGCTACCATCGCGCGGCCCGCTTGCTGTGCCATGATGAGCGGGCCAGGGCCCAGGACCTGCCAGCCTGGGCCAATGCCCTGGCGCGCGACCTGCGCATCCCGGGCCTGGGCCATTGGGGGCTGGAGCCCGGCCAGCTGGGGGCCATCGCTGCCAAGGCCGCGGCCTCCTCCTCCATGCAGGGCAACCCCGTTGCCCTGGGCCAGGAGCAGCTGCTGGGCGCGCTGCGCGCTGCGCTCTAAGGCCGCTTTGTGCGCTGCAGGGCAAGCCTTTCTCCGCCTGGGGGCGTAGAAGGCTTTGACAGGCTTGGGTTTTCACTTATAATGAATTTTCAATGCCAACTTCGCAATGCCTCGCTCAATGGGAATGCCATGGTGAAAAAGAGCACTGAACAGCCGAAGGAAGAGATGATCGACTTCTCAAAGCAGTGGCGCGACATCGGCCTGCCCTCGCAGGTGATCGAGATCATGGAGGCCGCCCCGTCCATCTGGGTGCCCAACAGCCGCGAGGACCTGCTCAATTGGTCCCTGGGAAGGGAAGTGGGCCACACCGACTGGTCGCTCTCCAACCGCCAGGACACCGGCGCCTTCACCGTGCGCTATGATGTGGAAGGCAAGGGCCTGGTGGACGAGGCCATGGTGCTCAAGGCCCGCAATGGGCTGAGCGTCAACTACGTGGACACCTACATGCGCCGGCGCGACCCGGATGCCATGGTCATCGGCGACAGCCGGCCCACCGACCAGCCCACCTATGAGCAGCGCTTCAAGGGGCCCTTTGAGCCCGTGCGCCAGGCCACCTTTGACTGGCTCAAGGCCCAGGACCTCATCGTCATGCCCTTTTACGCCGGCCCGGAGAGATTCGGCTTCTTCAGCCTGCTGCTCTGCCCCAAGAACGCGGGCTTCATCGCCGCCAGCCTGGCCGACCTGCAGGGCATGATCCCCGGCAACCAGGTGCCCGCCAGCTTCAAGGTCAAGGGCGGCTTGGTCTACGTGGCCCCGCCCTTCCGCCACACGCATTTCAACGGCAAGCAGGTGGTGGTGCATAACCGCCTGGCTGAGGAGCATGAAGTCTT
>CAYXCT010000143.1:0-5735 GCA_964463435.1 uncultured bacterium
ACCCGGTCTCGGCCATCCTCTTCTCGTACGGCGACCAGGCGCAGGTCTTTGAAGAGGCTTGCTCCATCGACGATGCCAAGCTCGCTCGATTGCCGCTGATGGCTTCCATGGGCCCCTTTTCGACGCCCCACCAGCGCTGGTGGGGCAAGGGCCTGCTCTGGGATGCGGATGCGGTGCAGGCGGGGCGGGAGACGGTGGGCCTGCTCTTCGAGCGCATGTTGGGCGGCGAGCCCAAGACCAAGGTGCTGCATTGGAAGGAGCGCAGCCTGGAATCCTATTGGAAACAAGGGGAAAAGCGCTGAGCTTAAAAAAATGGCATGCCTGCAAGAGGGCCTTGTCTTTGCTCCCTTTGGGTGTATAATTGATTCATAGATTTTTCACGTGTAAATCAGAAGGCGGCAGCCATGGCCCACAGAAGCCACATCTCAGCCCGCTTGGCCATCCTGGCCTTCCTGCTTTTGCTGGCGCTTGCGCCGCTGAGGGCTGACATCGGCTTTTGGCTCGATGCGCCCACATCCCGATCGAATCCCAGAGACCCTCAATCCAGCCATAAGCCCTACAAGCTCGCCGCCACTGCCACGCCAACGCAGGCTACCACGGCCGGCCCAAGCAGCACCCCGACTTGCAGCCCTGCGGCCAGCGCTGCTGCCACCTCCACTGAGACCCAGACTGCGGCAGCATCCCCCGTGCCCAGCGCCACCCCTAGCATGACCTGCTCGCCCACGCCGAGCCCCTCATCAACGCCCTTGAGCGCAGTGTTCACCCACCCCGGAGCCTGGTCCATCGCCGCTGAGCTGGATTATGTGAAGGCGCAGATAGCGGCAGGGAGCCAGCCCTGGGCTGGCCAGCTTACCCGGCTGGAGAGCTCGAGCCAGGGCAGCCAGGCGCCCAGCTATGGCTCGCTCTCCAACAGCAACGGCATCCTCTATGCCTGTACTGGGGACGCCAACTTGGGGCAAGCCGATTCTGAGGCGGCTTACGCCCAAGCCCTGGCCTGGTACTTCACTGGGAACGCCACCTATGCCAACAGGTCCATCGCCATCCTCAACGCCTGGGCTGGGCTGCAGAGCATCCAAGGATGCACCTCGGCCACGCAGCAGAACATGCTGGATGCCGGCTGGTTCGGCACTGACTTCGCGAACGCGGCTGAGATCATGCGCGCATATCCCGGCTGGCCCGCCGCCAGCATCGCCGCTTTTCAGGCGATGCTGAAGCGGGCCTTCTACCCCTCTTTGAACACCATGAGCACCTGGAACGGCAATGTGGACCTGACCCAGATCGATGGCATGATGTGCATGGCGGTCTTCAACGATGACCAAGCAGAATTCAATGCTGGATTGGCCCGGCTGGCCACGCGGATGAAGGCTTACTTCTATTGGCCGACCTACACATCCTACTCCTCCATCCCGGCCATCAGCGGGGACGGGGGCAACATCCCCAGCTTCTGGTACAGCCCCGCCAGCTGGATTACGGGGCTGGAGCAGGAGACCTGCCGCGACTATGGGCATCATGTGCAGTTCGGCTTGAACTCGGCCATCCACGCCGCTGAGGTGGCTTGGCACCAGGGCACCGATGTTTACACGACTTATCAACCCGCCCTGGTTCCGGCTCTGGAGCTGCTCTCGCTGCAGCTCAGCTCCGGCAGCCTCCAAGGGGCCTGCAGCGCCACCAACGCATCTGAGACCTACAATGGCGACATCAATGACACCTTTGAGATGGCCTACAACCATTATGCTGGCCGCAAGGGCTTGAGCTTGCCGAACACGCAGACCTTGATCATGAGCTACATCCGCCCCAACATGAGCTGGCAAGCTATGTTGAACCTCTGCTATGAGACTCTCACCCACGCAGGCGTGGACTAGGGCCCTGGCGAGAATAGTAATTTCTATTAGTGTTTATTTTCACGTGTAAAATAAGAAAGGAGCCTCCAATGAAAGGGAAATCGGCAAACGGGGCGGTTTTCTGCCTCTTGGCGCTCTGGGCGCTAGGGCAAAGCCAGCCCTTGCGGGCGGATTTTGGGCTCTGGCTTGATGCTCCCCGGGGCCGCAGCAACCCCAATGACCCGCACGGCCCACGCAGGGCGCCTGGCTTTCAAGCCACTGCCACGCTGCGCCCCACGGGCAGCCCGACTTGCACGCCATCCTGCACGGACGAGCCAGCGCCCACTCTGCCAGCCACTTTTACGCCAAGCTGCACCAGCCAATGGACAGGGACCAGCAGCCTGACACCAACTCGCACTTGCACAGCGACGGGCACAGCCACATGCTCCAGCACGGCCTCTTCCACGATCAGCGCAGCGCCCTCACCATCATCCACGGCGCCTGCATCCACCAACACCCTGACCCCAAGCCCGAGCGGCACGGCGAGCAGCAGCGACACGCCCATGCCCAGCGCCACTCTGACGCCCACGCCGACAGCCAGCGCCACAATGTCGCCGGCGGCCAGCAGCACTCAGACCCCCAGCAGGACCATGACAGCCACGCCGAGCGAATCCAGCAGCCTGACGCCCACGCGCAGCAGCACCCCATTGGCCAGCGCCACGAGCACGGCCAGCATCACTGCCAGCCGCACAGGCACCCCGCGCGCCAGCGCGACGGCCAGCTCCACAGCCACCTTCACCCTATTGCCAAGCTCCACGGCCACGCCCCAGCTGGGCTTTGCGCATCCAGGCGCCTGGTCCAACAGCGCGGAGCTGGTCTTTGTGAAGGCCCAGGTGCAAGCTGGCGGCAACCTGTGGGCCACTCAGCTGGCCATGCTCGAAGGCTCGACGCCCGGCAATCAGGCTTCGCGCTATAGCCAGCTCACCCAGGCCAATGTCATCAATTCTTGCAACAATGACGCCCAGGTGGCGCAGGCCGATGAGATGGGGGCCTATGCCCAGGCCCTGGCCTGGTATCTGAGCGGCAACACCAGCTATGCCAACCGGGCCATCGCCATCCTCAATGACTATGCCGGCTTGCAGAGCATCACAGCTCCCAGCTGCTGGAACCAGCAGAACGTGCTGGATGCCGGGTGGTTCGGGGCTGGCTTTGCCAATGCAGCGGAGCTCCTGCGCAGCTACCCTGGCTGGTCCGCCGCAGGCATCGCCAACTTCCAGGCCATGCTCAAGCGGGCCTTCTATCCCTTGCTGGCTAGCGCCAGCGTCGGCAATGGCAACGTGGACCTGACCCAGATGGACGCCATGATGTCCATCGCCGTGTTCTGCGATGACCAGGCAGAGTTCAATGCAGGCATCCAGCGGCTCGGGCTGAGATCCCCCTCCTATTTCTACCCGGCGCCCGCCCCGGCGCCCTGCTGCGCTGCCTCCATCCCGGCCATCGCGGGCGATGGGGGCAATGTGCAGTCCTTCTGGTTCAGCCCTGTTGCCTGGCTGCCTGGCTTGATGCAGGAGACTTGCCGCGACAACGGCCATCATGCCCAGTTCGCCCTGGGCTCGGCCATCCATGTGGCTGAGGTGGCTTGGCATCAGGGCACCGACATCTACACCCCGTACCAGGAGTACTTTGTGCCGGCCCTTGAGCTGCTCTCAGTGCAGATCACCTCGGGCCAGATGCAGGGCGCCTGCAGCGACAGCACCACTTTGGACACCGCCTTGGGCGCTGGAGGGCTGGCCAATGACGTCTATGACACCTTTGAGGTCGGGTACAACCATTATGCCCTGCGCAAGGGCCTGTCCCTGCCCAACACACTGGCCCTTCTGACCACCCGCGTGCGCAACCCGCCGAATGGCACTTCCACCCAATGGGCGATGCTGAACCTCATGTATGAGACCCTGAGCCATGCTGGGGTGCAGTGAGCGCAGGCTTGCCCTGGCCAAGCTCCTTGAAAGCCCCGGCCACAAGGCTGGGGCTTTTGTTTTGGCGCCTGCTGGGGGAGAATGGGCGTGTCCACCATTCAGGAGGCAACATGGAACAAGCTTCCAAGCCCTTGCGGGTCATCCTCTTCGGCGCCACGGGCATGGTCGGCTCAGGCGTGCTGCAGTCCTGCCTGGAGGACAGCCAGGTGGAGGCGGTGCTGGCCATCAGCCGCAGCCCGGTCAGCATCAAGCATGCCAAGCTGACCGAGCTGCGGCATGGCGACTTCTATGACTACGCGGCCATCCAAAGCCGGCTGGCGGGCTACACTGCCTGCTTCTTTTGCCTGGGCGTCAGCTCAGCAGGCAAGAGCGAATCAGAGTACAGCCGGCTGACCTATGACCTGACGCTGGCCGCGGCCGAAGCCGTGCTCAAGGCCAACCCGGGCTGCGCCTTCACCTATGTGTCAGGGCAGGGCACGAAAAGCACTGAGAAGGGCCGCTTCATGTGGGCGCGGGTCAAGGGCCGGCTGGAGAACAAGCTGCTTTCCATGGGCTTCCAGCCCGCGGTCATGTTCCGCCCCGGCGCCATCCAGCCCATGGCCGGCATCCGCTCCAAGACCCGCCTGTACCAGCTGGGCTATGACCTGATGGGGCCCCTGATGCCCTGGCTGGTCCGCCATTTCCCCTCCATGGCCACCACCAGTCAGCGCCTGGGCCGGGCCATGCTCAAGGCCGCGCGGGGAGAGGCGGGCAAGAGCATCCTTGAATCTGCAGACATCAACCAGCTGGGCGCTTGACGGGCATTAGGCCTTGGCCTAGTATGTCCAGGTCATCCTTCATCGCATCAAAGCTGCATCCCAGAACACGGTTCAAATCCGTGGCGGACTCACCGCTGTCATCAGGGAGGGTCATCCCGACGCGCGAGCGGGCCACTGCCTGTCAAAAGGTGGGAAGGCCGTGGATGGCCTGATGATCTGAGAGCCAGAAGATCTGCAGCCTTGTTCCAAGCATCAGGGCCTGAAAGCAAAGGGCCCTGCGGGCGATCGCGCCCGCAGGGCCCTTTTTTTTATACCCCAGCCAGGAGGCACCATGAAAGCCCAGCCGTCCAAGAAGGTCATCGCCACCCGCAAGGCCTGCAAGGCCCAGGGCACCGGCTTGTCGCACTTCATCCTGATGGACAAGGAGCTGAAGAAGCCCAAGGGGCCCCAGAAGTGAGCGCAGCGACGGCAGCCTCCTCGCGCGGCCTGCGCTTCAATTCTGGCAATGGGCCTGGCCTGGTGCCGGTGGACATCGCGCACCCAAAGTACATGGGCCTGGTGGACCCGGGCACGGCCTTTTGGTCCCTGGTGGAGAAGGGCAGCCTGGCCGAGGTGCTGGAGGATGGGGAATTCCTGGCCCGCTACCTCGAGAAGGCTAGCGCCTTTCATGCCGAGATGCAGGAGCTGCGCTTTGGGCTGGGGCTGTCGGCGGTGTATGTGAACCCCACCGAGCGCTGCAACCTCAACTGCGGCTATTGCTACATCCCAGAAGGCCTGCGCAAGGCTGGCGGGCAGATGGACGCCGCCACCCTGTGCCGGGCGCTGGAGGCGCTGAAGGCCCATTTCAAGGCCAGCTTGCCTGAGGGCCGCAAGGCCTCCATCATCTTCCATGGCGCGGAGCCCCTGCTGTGCAAGGCCGAGCTCAGGGAGGCCATCGAGCGCTTCAAGGATGACTTCCGCTTCGGGGTGCAGACCAACGGCACACTGCTCGACGCGCCCTTGGCCGCATTCCTGATGGAGCACGGGGTGGGCATCGGCCTGTCCTTGGACGCTTCCACCGCGGCCATGGCCGGCCGCACGCGCAAGACTTGGGGCGGGGAAGGCGTGTTCGAGAAGACCCTGGCCGCCATGGATCTGCTGCGCGGCTACCAGGGCCACAATGTCATCTGCACCGTGACCCG
>CAYXCT010000144.1:0-5728 GCA_964463435.1 uncultured bacterium
CCGGGTGCACGCACACCGCCACATCGCCCATCAGGGTCTCGGGCCGGGTGGTGGCCACGGTGATGAAGGATCCGGGCTTCCCCTTCACCGCATAGCGGATGTGGTAGAGCTTGCCCTGGGTCTCCTTGTGCTCGGCCTCGATGTCGGAGAGCGCGGTGCCGCAGCGCGGGCACCAGTTGATGATGTAATCGCCCTGGTAGATGAGGCCGGCCTCATACAGGCGCACGAAGGCCTCCTTCACCGATTCGGAGAGGCCCGGGTCCATGGTGAAGCGCTCATAGCCCCAGTCGCAGCTGGCGCCCAGGCGCCGCAGCTGGCGCATGATGGTGCTGCCGCTCTTCTCCTTCCACTGCCAAACCCGCTCGATGAACTTGTCGCGGCCCAGGTCTCCGCGGCGCTTGCCCTCCTTGGCCAGCTCGCGCTCCACCACGTTCTGGGTGGCGATGCCGGCGTGGTCGCAGCCCGGCACCCACAGGCAGTCAAAGCCCTGCATGCGCTTGTAGCGGATGAAGAGGTCCTGCAGGCTGTCGTTGAGGGCGTGGCCGATGTGCAGGCTGCCGGTCACGTTGGGCGGGGGGATGACCACGCTGAAAGGCGGCTTGCTGCTGGCGGGATCGGCCTTGAAGCAGCCGCTGGATTCCCAGAACTGGTACCAGCGCTCTTCAACTTCTTTGGGGTCGTACTTGGGGGAAAGGGCTTCCATGGTCCGTCAAGAAAAGGTGGGGGAGGTCAGAAGGAGCTGCGGTCCAAGGGCTGGCTGAGGTCAAAATGCCCGGCCAAGGTGTCAACGCGCTGGCCATCCAGCAGCACCTGCACGCGCTGCGCCTCGGGGAAGTTGTCGACCAGGGTGTGCACCAGGCAGTAGAGGCTGACATACTCCCCGGTGGTGCCGCCGGGGTGCTTGAGGGACAGGTCCACCACGCACAGGCCCTGCTTGTCGATGAAGAGCCCCAGCAGGCTGGCGCCCTCGGGGAAGGCCGGCAGCAGGCCCTTGCCCTTGGGGCCCTGCAGCAGGGCCTGCACGGCCTGGTGCGCGCGCGCGGCCGGGGAATCGGTGAGATAGATGGCGCGGGCCTCGCGGCCCGGCATGGGGCTGGTGGCGCTGGCGAAATAGACGCTGATGTCGCCCTTGGGCTCGCGGCCGGTGTAGAGGTCGCTGGCCGCCGTCTTGCGGGCCTCAAGGCCATGGCCGCGGTGCAGGCGGTGGGCGGCCAGGGCCAGCAGGGCCAGCAGGGCCAGCAGCAGGGCCGCGCCGCGCCAGGGATGGAGGCGGAAGGCTTTGAGCATGTCAGCGGCCCCCCGGGAAGCCGCGCCCGCGCAAGTAGGCTTGCACGCCAGCGGCCAGGCGCAGGGCCAGGGCCTGGCGGGCGGCCTGGTCGCGGGCCTGCTTCAGCTCATCGGGCTGGCTCAAGAAGCCAGCCTCCACCAGCGCCACCGGCACGGTCACGCCGCGGAAGGGCGCCAAGCGCAGCACCTGCACCCCGCGCTTGGCTGAGGCTCCGGTCTCCAGCGCGGCCGCTAGGGCCGCGCCCAGGTCATGCGAAAGGGCCGCGGCCTGGCCTTGCGCCTGGTCCCAGGCCAGCAGCACCAGATTCTCCCCTTGCCCAGGCAGGGCTACGGCCCTGCCCTGGGCCGGGGGCACGAACACGCGCCAGCCGCGGGCCGCGGGGCTGAAGCTGTAGTTGTAATGCAGGCTCACCATGCAGGCGGGGCGCAGGCGGTTGGCTAGCCGGGCGCGGGCCTCTTGGCTGACGCCGCTGGCTGAATCGCGGGTGTAGGCCACTTGGCAGCCGCCAGCGGCCAGGGCCGCGCCCAGGCGCTGGGCCAAGTCCAAAGCCAGGCTGGCCTCATCGGTGCCGCCCACGCGCACGCCCAGGTCATCCCCGCCATGGCCGGGGTCCAGCAGCACCAGGGCCTGGGGCTGGGCTTGGGCGCTGGGGCTGGCAGGCGCGGGCTGGGCGCCCTCGGCGGGCAGGCTGCGACAGAGCAGCAGGGCCGCCAAGGCCAAGGCCGCGAGCTGAAGGCGCAGGCGCACGGTCAGACCGCCGCGGCGCTGGGCTGCGCGTAGCGCCCCATGGCGCGGAACTTCTGGTAGCGCTCCTCCAGCAGGCGCTCCACCGGCAGCCCTTCCAGCTCGGCGAAGGCGGCCGCGGCGGCGCTGGCCAAGCTCTCAATGGCGGCCTTGGCATCGCGATGGGCGCCGCCCATGGGCTCGGGAACGATGGAATCCACCACCCCCAGGGCCAGCAAATCCTTGGCCGTGCCCTTGAGCGCCTCAGCGGCGCGCTCAGCCTTGGCGCGGTCCTTCCAGAGGATGGCGGCGCAGCCCTCCGGCGAGATGACCGAATAGAAGGCGTTCTCGAGCATCAGCAGGCGGTCGCCCACGGCGATGCCGATGGCCCCGCCCGAGCCTCCCTCGCCGATGATGGCCACCACGATGGGCACCTTGAGGTGCGACATCTCGAAGAGGTTGCGGGCGATGGCCTCCGCCACCGAGCGCTCCTCCCCCTCCAGGCCCGGATAGGCGCCGCTGGTGTCCACCAGGGTGAGCAGGGGCAGATGGAACTTCTCGCAGAGCCGCATGAAGCGCAGGGCCTTGCGGTAGCCCTCGGGCTGGGCCATGCCGAAGTTGCGCAGCAGGTTCTCCTTGGTGTCGCGGCCCTTCTGGATGCCCACCACGCCGATCGCGCGGCCCTTGAGCCGGGCGAAGCCGCAGACCACGGCCTTGTCATCCGCGAACTGCCGGTCGCCGTGCAGCTCCATGAAGTCGGTCAGCATGCCCCCCATGTAGTCCAGGGCGTGCGGGCGCTGGGGGTGCCGCATGATCTGCACCACGTTCCAGGCTGAGAGCCGGGAGTAGATCTCCTGGCGCAGCGCCTCAGCCTTCTTCTCCAGCTTGCCCACCTCGGCGGTGACATCAATGCCCTCGCGGGCGGCGAATTCCCTCAGCTCGATGATCTTGCGCTCAAGCTCTGTCAGCGATTTCTCGAATTCCAGGCCGGCGTTGGCCATGTTGCCTCTCAGTCAGGGTTCAGAATTGCCCGCTGTAGCCCACCCGCAGCAGGCGGGAGGGCTCGCCATGGCGGGCCCCCAGGTCCCGGAACTCCAGGCCCAGGATGACAGGGTCGAAATAATAGCGGAAGCCTGCGTTGCAAAAGCCTCCCTGGGGCTGGAAGGCGTCATCATACTCGCCAAACACCGCCAGGCTCTGGAAGATCGCGGTGATGGCGGCATAGCCGCTGCCCTGGTCGCGCAGGTCGATGGCCTTCAGGCTGGACCAGGTGTTTGCGCCCGCGTGCAGCTGCCACCAGCCCACAGAAGTGCCCACCTCTTTGCTCAAAGTGGCGTAAAAGCCCCGCAATTGGGTGGTGTCATAGGCAGGCCCGTCCCAGCCCACAGCCAGGCCTGGCCAGCCCTGCCTGTCGTCCAGCAGCTTGAGCTTGAAGCTGGCCTTGGCCGAATCCGCATCCATCTGCGGGTTTCCTGAGCCGATGACATTGCCAGCGCTGAAGCCGCCGCCGATGCTCAGCCAGGGGAAGATGCCAAGGCTGACCTTGGGAAAGACCCCGCCGCCCTCATAGAGCCGCAGATCGCCCCGCAGCTCATATTTGTTCAACATATAGGCCGTGGGCACGTCCCCTGCCTCGGTCATCACCGGGAACGCGGCAGCGGCATGCGGGCTGGACAGGCGCTGGATGGGATTGGCTGAGGCAGAAGCCGGCTCGGACGAGTCCGCAGAGGGGTTTGCCACCTCAAAATCAGCGGCCCAAAGGCCCCAAGACAGCCCAAGGATGACCAACATCAGACGGATTCGCACGCGAGCAGCCTCATCAGAGGGCGATTTCTGATGATTAAAGCACAGCCGCAAGGATGTGGGCAAGGGCGATTTGCTTGGCGTTCCGCCTGGAGGGACAAAACAAAGCTACCTAAAAGAAAAGGCCGCTTTCGCGGCCTTTTCTTTATTTCAAGATCACCAGCTTCAAATTCACCCTTTCCACCGATACCTTGCCAGGTTCTCGAACATCCACGGTCACGATGTAGATGCCATTGGCTAGCGGCCGGCCAGAAGCGCTCACCAAGAACATGACCGTGTCTGTGGCCTCCTTGACCTGCCAGGTCTCGCGGACCATCTCACCGGCCAAGTCATAGAGCCGGATGTCCAGATTGCTGCCCACCGGCACGCTCAAGCTCAGGTGCGTGGTGTCTTTGGCTGGGTTGGGCCAGGCATGGCCGCTGATGGCCCCGCCCTGCTTGGCCTCCACGGTGAGCTGGCCCCATTCCTGCGACACGCTGCCATCCTGCTGATAGGCGATGAGCTGGATGGTGTATTGGCCGGAGAGGACCAGCTGGCCATTGCTGTCCCTTCCATTCCAGACAAAGCTCAGCCCGTCCCCGCTGATGGTCACAGTGGCCAGGCCGTCTGCCTGGAGGAGCGAAGTGGAGAACCGCAGGCCTCCAGCAGCCCCTGTGCCGGCCAGGGTGAGGGTGCGCACCAGGACGCCCGATGCATTGTAGATATTGACCGCGCCGCTGAGCGCTGGGGTGGTGCTGGGCGTTGGCGTGGCACTGGCCGTGGCTGAAGCCGTGGCGGTGCCGCTCGCGGTCCTGGTGGCGGTGGCAGTGAAAGTGCCTGTGCTGCTGGGATCAGGCGTAGCGGATGGCGTCGCTGTAGAGCTGGGCGTGGCGCTGGATGTGGGAGTGGCCGTGGGCGAGCCCGTGCTGCTAGGCGTGATGGTCAGAGTGGAGGTGCCAGCGGGCGTCCCAGAGCTGGTAGCAGTGAAGGTCGAAACGGCCGTCACGCTGTTGGTGGACGTGGCCACCGGCGTCTCAGTGCTGGTGGCGGTGCTAGTCTCGGTCACCGTGCTTGTTAAGGTTGGGGTACCTGTCACAGAGCTAGTGAAGGTGGGCGTGCCGGTCACCGAGCTGGTAAAGGTCTGGGTGCCTGTCACAGAGCTAGTGTAGGTGGGGGTACCGGTCACTGAGCTAGTGTAAGTAGGCGTGCCTGTCACAGAGCTAGTGAAGGTAGGCGTGCCGGTCACTGAGCTAGTGAAGGTAGGCGTGCCAGTCACTGAGCTGGTGAAGGTAGGCGTGCCAGTCACCGAGCTGGTAAAGGTCGGGGTGCCTGTCACAGAGCTAGTGTAGGTGGGGGTACCGGTCACGGAGCTAGTGTAGGTCGGGGTGCCGGTCACGGAGCTAGTGTAGGTCGGGGTGCCGGTCACCGAACTGGTAAAGGTCGGGGTACCTGTCACGGAGCTAGTGTAGGTCGGCGTGCCGGTCACGGAACTAGTGTAAGTTGGCGTACCGGTCACTGAGCTAGTGTAAGTAGGCGTGCCTGTCACAGAGCTAGTGAAGGTAGGCGTGCCGGTCACTGAGCTAGTGAAGGTAGGCGTGCCAGTCACTGAGCTGGTGAAGGTAGGCGTGCCAGTCACCGAGCTGGTAAAGGTCGGGGTGCCTGTCACAGAGCTAGTGTAGGTGGGGGTACCGGTCACGGAGCTAGTGTAGGTCGGGGTGCCGGTCACGGAGCTAGTGTAGGTCGGGGTGCCGGTCACCGAACTGGTAAAGGTCGGGGTACCTGTCACGGAGCTAGTGTAAGTGGGCGTACCAGTCACTGTGCTAGTGAAGGTCGGGGGGCCTGTTACGGAACTAGTGTAGGTGGGCGTGCCGGTCACAGAACTAGTGAAGGTCGGGGTGCCTGTCACGGAACTAGTGTAGGTGGGCGTGCCGGTCA
>CAYXCT010000145.1:0-5714 GCA_964463435.1 uncultured bacterium
GGTCACGCATGAGCCGGACATCGCGGCCCATGCCCGGCGGGTCATCAAGATCAACGATGAGAAGCAGAACATCTTCCTCTCGGGCATCATCCGGCCGCGCGATGTGGGGCCCAACAACACCATCTCCTCCTCGGTCATCTCCGATGCCCAGATCCGCTACGAAGGCAAGGGCCCGCTGGCTGAGAAGAACACGCCCGGCATCTTCACCCGCGTGCTCGATTGGCTGGGAATCTTCTGACCTGGAATCAACCCCTCCCCAAGACCTTGGAGCTGACCTGACATGAATCGCATCCTCCTGACGCTGGCACTGCTGCTCTCCGCCGCCCTGCAGGCGGGACCCATCAAGGTGCGCGACGCCGCGCGGCCCGTGGCCCAGCGCGAGAATCAGCTCTCAGGCCTGGGCTTGGTGATGGGCCTGAACGGCACGGGCGACTCGAAGCTCACCGGCTTCACCAACCAAGAGCTGGCCAACCTGCTGGGCACCTACGGCATCAACGATGCGGCCAGCGCCCTGCAGAGCCGCAACGTGGCCGCGGTGATGGTGACCGCGCTCATCCCGCCTTACCTCAAGAATGGCGACAAGATCGACGTGGTGGTCTCCAGCATGGGCGATGCCAAGGGCTTGGCTGGCGGCGTGCTGGTGCAGACCCCGCTCAAGGGCGCGGATGGCAAGGTCTACGCCGTGGCCCAGGGCGCGGTCAGCGTGGGCGGGCAGCTGGGCGGCAAGGCCGGCAGCCTCATCGCCAATGGCCCCACCACCTCTGGTCGCGTGCCGGATGGCGCCATCGTGGAGCGCGAGATCCCGGTCAACGCCGTGGGCGAGAATGACCGCATCGACTACGCCATGATGATCCCCGACTACAGCTCTTCGGCCCGCATGGCCATGGCCATCAACCAGACCTTCAAGCAGCTCAAGCCTGAATATGACGGCATCGCCGCGGCCAAGGATGCCAGCACTGTGTCAGTCACCATCCCGCCCGAGTACACCGCCAACCCAGTCGAGTTCATGGCCGCGGTCGAGCAGGTGGAGTTTGATGCCGAGGAGCACGCCAACAAGGTGGTGGTGAATGAGCGCACGGGCACCGTGGTGATGGGCCAGAAGGTGGCCATCGACACCGTGGCCGTGGCGCACGGCAACCTCAATGTCAACATCCAGGTCACCAGCCGCGTCAATGAGCCCCCGCTGTTTGAGGCCAACACCTCGGCGCTCTACTTCAACCACACCAACCTGAAGGTGGAAGGCGGCGGCGGCAACCTGATGACCCTGCCGGAGTCGGCCACCATTGCCGACTTGGTCACCGCCCTCAACCTCATTGGCGCTACCCCTCGCGATGTCATCAGCATCCTGCAGGCCATCAAGGCCGCGGGCGCCCTGCACGCTGACATCGAGATCATGTGACCATGGACATCTCCTCCAAAGCCGGCATGATGGACCTCACCGCCCGCCTTCAAGACGCGCAGCTGCGCCAGGGCGCCGCAGATGCGGCCGGCCTGTCCCAGCGCTCGCGCAAGCTGGACGCGGCGGATGGCGATGCGGCCAAGGTGAGGGCCGGCAAGGAAGCCGACCTGATGAAGGCCTGCCAGGACTTTGAGAGCGTCTTCATCAGCTATCTCTTCGAGCGCATGAGGGCTGCGGGCCCCCAGTCGAGCCTCGATTCCGGCCTGGACCATGAGATCTTCACCAGCATGTCCGACCAGGAGACCTCCAAGCAGATGTCCAGGGCAGGGGGCTTGGGCCTGTCCAAGGTCATCTTTGACCAGATGAAGAAGCAATTGTGAGCTCAGAAGGGCGCTTCCCGTGGCCATGAGCAACTGCCCTCTTTGTGGAACCCTGCATGCTGGCGCTGGCCTTTGCCGAAGCTGCGCCAAAGAGGAAGAGGGGAAGTTTCGGGCTCTGGCGAACCACCTCAGGGAGCATCCGGGGACCACGGCGCAGGCCCTGGCCAAGGCCACCGGGCTGGAGCTGGGCCTCATATTAAAGTTTTTGAAACAAGGGCGTTTTCAGCTGATCAACCGGCCTTCGGCGCCCGGCAAGCCCGCCAGCCCGGCAGAGGCCAAAAGGCCAGGGCGCTCCCGGCCGTCGCCCCCATCAACGCGCTCCCGCAGCCGGCATCCCTGATGCCGGTTTTTTATTTGATGGTGCTTAATCTTGGCCAGCTCTGGCCGATGTAACTTAGCGTATGGACACCCTTCTTATTAGGAGCATACCATGGACCTCAACAGCGCCAGCAAGCTGCAGCACACCCTCCCCTTGATCGTCACCCCTCCGGTGGCCCCGGCGCCCCCGCGCAAGACCATGCCCGCGGCCGCGGCCCAGCCCGTGGTGCCCCAGCCCGGCGTTGACCAGGTGACATTGAGCGCCCAGGCCATCCAGGCCCAGAACCTGGCCAGCCGCATCTCCAGCGCGCCAGCGGCCCGCACCGACAACGCGGACAAGCTGGCCTCGGTGCAGCAGCAGATCCAGGCCAGCACTTACCAGGTGCCGGCCGCCAAGGTGGCTGAGAAGCTCCTGCTGGGGAACTGATGGCCAGCCAAGCCCTGCCCCAGCTCTTGAAGGGCTGCCGCGCCATGGAAGCCATCTTGGAGCAGCAGCGCGCGGCCAAGGGCGGCCCGCTGGGAGCGGAGCTCTTGAGGTCCAAAGCCGAAGCCGCGGAATCCCTGGCGGCCGGGCTGGAAGCCTTCAAGAAGGAGCAGCAGCCGCTCTCACGGGCCGAGGCCAGCAGCCTGCTGAAGGCCCTGCTGACCTTGCGGGCCCATGCGGCATCCTCGGCGGATTTTGAGGCCCTGAGGGTGCGCCTGGCCGAGACCCTTGACCGCCTGGCCCGCCCGGCGCTGGCCAGCAAGCCCGCCGCCTATGACCAGGGCGGCAGGAAGATGGCCCCGCCCGCTTCGCCCACCCGCCTAGACAAGACCTACTGACCCCAGAGGAGAAAACACGCCATGTCACTCATCAGCTCGCAGAGCATGCTCATCCAGGCCATGCAGAACTTCCAGGTGGGCATCCAGACCACGGCCAACAACGTGGCCAATGCTGAGACCGTTGGCTACAGCAAAGAGGTGACGCAGTTCAGCGAGAACACCCCCATGAGCTATGGCAGCTACGTGGTGGGCACCGGGGCCAGCGTGTCCGGCATTGAGCGCATCCGCAACGGCTTCTTGGACGCCCAGGTGCGGCAGTACAGCAGCCAGCAGTCCTACAGCCAGACCCTCTCCACGGCGCTCAATCAGCTGGCCTCCATTTTCCCTGACATCACCAGCAGCTCCAGCACGGACGGCCTCTCAACCCAGCTCGCTGCCTTTTACAGCGCTTGGGCCGCCTTGGGAGCCAACGCCAGCCCCTCCACGGACAATGCCGACAAGTCGGCGGTCATCAGCGCCGCCACCACGCTGGCCGAGACCTTCCGCACCACCAGCACCAACCTCACCAATCTGCTCAGCAACTTGAACGAGCAGGTGCAGGCCACCATGGATGATGCCAACAAGCAGATGGACCTCATCGCCAGCTTCAACCAGCAGATCAAGCAGATGGAAGCCGGCGGCGGCACCCCCAACACCCTGCTGGACCAGCGCGAGCAGGCCATGGAGGCGCTGGCCCAGGACATCAACGTCAACTACGCCGCGGCGGCGGATGGCACGGTCACCGTGTATTTCAACCAGGGCACCCTGGTGCAGGGGGCCAATGCCGGCAGCTTCACGGCCATGGACGGCGTGCCGCACCCCTGGCTGGTCAAGGTGGGCTTTGCCAGCACCGGCAGCTCGCCCATGGATGTCACCAGCCAGATCACCGGCGGCAAGCTGGGCGCCCTGATCAGCGCCGAGAACACCACCCTTTCCACCATCCAGAGCGTGCAGAGCATGGCCTCGGGCGTCATCCAGAACACCAACACGGTCTATCATTCCGCCAAGGATGCCTCGGGCAACAGCAGCAACTTCTTCACCGGCGACAACGCCGCCAGCATCGCCGTGGCCAGCACCCTGGCCAACTCAGCCACGGGCTCCAACCTGCTCAATGCCTTCCGCACCACCGATGCCGACCAGGGCGACCTGGCCAAGGCCATCGCCGCCACGGCCAACGACTACTTCGCCACCTTCATCCAGAGCGGCAATGCCACCGGCATCACCAGCGCCGATGTGGCCATCAGCACCTTTGGCGCGCTGGGCACCCTGCCCACCGCCACGGGCACCATCAACATCACCATGGGCACGGCCGCCACGGCCTCGGTCAACTGGAACAGCGGCCAGAGCATGGCCACCATCGCCGCCAACATCACGGCCGCCCTGGGCGGCGCGGGCGTGGCCACCTATGATGACAGCACCGGCAAGATGACCATCCTCACCTCGCAGCCGGTCAGCCTCTATGACCAGAGCGGCAACCTCTCGCGCGTGCTCAAGCTGACCTCCATCGTGGAGAGCGCCACCAACATCAACGCCACGGCCGACCCTTCCATCACCTACCTGCCCGGCAATGGCATGCCCAACAACACGCCGGTGGCCCTCAACAGCTACCAGGGCCTGCTGGACACCCTCATCACCTCGCAAGGCAGCGGCGTCATCACCGTGGATGGGGTCAATGTCGCCTGGCTGGGCACGGCCGACAGCGTGCAGTCCATCGCCGCCCGAATCAGCACCACCACCGGCTTCGCCGTGGTGGGCTGGTTCGATGCCACCACCCAGCGTGTCATGCTGGTGAGCACCAACGCGGCCGCCACGGTGGCCAACCCGCTGACCACCTTCACGGTGGGCGATGTGAGCGGCAATTTCGCCTCGCTGGCCGCGCTCTACAAGCCGAGCAGCGTGGAGGATGCTTACGCTGGCTTGCAGAGCAACTTGACAGGCGAGATCGCCACGGCCAGCACAGAGGCCACCCAGGCCACCAGCTCGCTGACCCAGGTGCAGAACATGATCTCCGCCGATTCCAGCGTGGACACCACGGCCGAGCTGGAGCTGGCCAGCCAGTACCGCTATGCTTATGAGGCCTCGGCCCGCGTGCTGGCCATCATTGATGACATGCTGGATGTTGTGATCAATGGCACCTCCAACAATGCATCCGCCTCCTCGAGCAGCAGCGGCATCTAGGCCTGAGCTTTGGAGCCCCTTTTCCAACAGGGAAGGGGGCTCTTTTTTTACCTGCGCAGGAACAGATTGCCGTTCTTCGGGCCAGTCGGCCGGGCTGATCTTTTGTCAGATATTGAGATTTCTTGACTTCACAAAGGCTAGAACAGCGTTTATAATCTCAGTAAAGAATCTATAAAGTAGGCCGTTTTTAGGGCGCTTTGGGGCTTGAAATAGGGGGATTCGCATGAAGCTGACGAAGAGCTGGATACTTAAGATCGCCTTGCTGGCAGGCTTTCTGCATTCAGCCGGGATCGCATCCGCAGTGGTCTTGAGCAACATGGATAGCGGTGCAGCCACCAATTGGACCCCAAATCCACCCACAGCCACCTCGCCTTTCAGCGGCTACGGCGGCTTGGCTTCGTATTTTTATGTCCCGTTCTCGGACAACAGCCAGGTCATCACCCTGGCCAATTACACTGCCAGCGGCAACCCGGTTGAGTCCTCACCTGCCGTCGTCAACGGCCTAGTTTTCATAGGATCCTATAATCACAACGTTTATGCGCTAAACGCTACTAACGGAGCAAAACTCTGGAATTACACTACCGGTGACGCTGTTGAGTCGTCTCCTGCAGTTGACAACGGCAAAGTCTACTTCGGTT
>CAYXCT010000146.1:0-5700 GCA_964463435.1 uncultured bacterium
GCCGGGATGCCCAGCTGCTCGGCCAGGTGCAGCAGCTGGCCCGCGCCCTCCAGGCCCTGGTCCAGCACCGAGACCTCAAAGTTGAGGAAGAGCAGGCTGTCGCCGGCTTTGAGGTGGTGCTGGCGGAAGGTCTCCAGCGCCTTCTTGCGGCACAGGCTCTCCAGCTCGAAGATGCGGTCCTCGGCCGTGGCAGCCATGAAGAGCTGGTAGGGCGGGATGATGCGGCCGGTGCCTGCCTCCACCCCGCGCGAGAGCGCCTCCACGCCAAAGAGCGAGCGGCTCTTGACCGCCATGATGGGCTGAAAGTGGGTGACGACCCCTTCGTTCTCTAGGATGTCGGAGATGGCGACGGCCATGATTTGCCTGAGCAGAGTATCGAGGTTTGAATCAAAAGGGCCTTAAAAGCAAAAAGGCCCCCCTTGCGGGGGGCCTTTTTTCAGGGCTGATCAATAGAACTCGACGTCATCGATCCAGAGGTCGAAGTCCTCATCCTGATTGACAGGCTGGAACTTGATGGCCTGAACATCCGTGCAGAGGGCGTTGGTCATGTACTCCGCAGAGGCAACGCCATCGAACTGGTTGCCTGTCCAGCCTGCGTTGCCCTCGACCGTGGGGCAGCCAAAGGCTGTGAAGGGCAGCTTGTACTGCTGCCAGCTGGTGTTGATGGCCGGGTCCAGCGCGCCATTGATGCTATTGGCCGTGGTCGAGCCGATGATGTAGCGGAAATCAGAGCTGTCTGTGATGCTGGCCTTGGGCAGCACGATGTACATTGTGCCCGTGGCTGTAGAGCCGTACTTGGCCTTAAATTTGACGCCCGTAAAATTCAAGCCCGAAGGCGCCAAGTTGATATACTGGTTGGTGGCAGTGGATGGGTACAGGTTGAAGCCAAAGCCGCAAGAGCTGTACTGGTTGTTGCAGGTGCCGCCGCCGCTGCCCTGGTGCCCAGCTTCATGAGCGGCCACGCAGCTGCTGTCCACGGTGTTGGCGCCCGTGTTGGCCTGGAAGGGCAGGATGGAGCTGGTGGGGTTGCCAGCCGTGTATACAGGATAAGTGATCTGGGTGGCAGTGCCTGCATAAGCAGGGCAGTCATAGGGGCCGGGCTGGCCCACAGCCACGCAGCTGGAGCCCGTGGAGCCGCAGATGTCAGCCCACCAGAACCAGTAGGTGTTCCAGGTGGTGCTGCCATCCGGATGCTCGCAATCAGTCACTAGCTTGGGGTACATGGTGCCTGACAAGGTGGGCGCGGTCATTGGCGTGGTGTTAGAGAACTCGATGTTGGCCATGTCCAAGACGCCTGAGATGGCGCCCGTGTACTGGGCATAGGTGCCAAAGGCAGGCTGCACTGCCACGCCCTGAACAGCCGCCAGGTCGGTTGTGGTGAAGACCGTGCCGTCCACAAAGGCAGTCAGCGGGATCTCGGCCGTCACCCAAGTGCCCTGGCCGGGCCAGTCAGCCGTGGTCAAGAAGGCTGTGGCAGACACTGGCAGGGACTGCACCTGAACGCCGCCAACATAGGCGTAGAGGACGATGTTGGGCTCAACATAGTTGCAAGCCGTGTTAGTCAAGCAGTTCTGCGGCGGGGTGACCGCAGGGCTCCGGAAAGTGAAATCCAATGTGGTAGTGCCAGTGGCATTGAAGGTGATTGGCACCGCAGGGGCGGAGTAGCCAAAGTCCATGTAGCCGCCAACAAAGTTGGCTGAGGTGCATGAGAAGGTCAGCTCAGCATACGTGCCGCCGCTGGGCCCGCCTGTGGTGGGGAAGGTGAAGCCAGCGCCCCAGCAAGCAGGCACAGGGTTTGAGGACGCCATGGTGAAGGTGGTCGGCGTGGCAGCAGAGCTGGCATTGTAGATGACGCCGGCAGAGCTGACAGTGTTCGGGGTGACCGTGCTGGTAGCTGTGCTGCCGCTGCCCGGGGTCTGGGTGCTGGTGGCTGTGCCGGCCCCAGAGCCAGGAGTGATGGTCTCAGTAGGCGTGATGGTACGCGTGTCCGTTGAGGTGGGCAGCGCGCCGCTCTTGGCGATGGCGGTCTCAGTCAGAGCTGCGATATGGTACGGGCTCTTCTTGGCCGGCGCATCCAGCCAGAGGAAGAAATCTGCCTTTGCTGCGGTCGCCACCAGCAAGAGGCCCATCACCAGCAGGCCCAGGCTGACAGCCAATGTCGTGTTCTTCTTCATGTCCCCTCCAGAGCATGGAACCCAAGGATCCCTGCTCCACAGACGCCTAGGGCTGGGGGTTTATTCCCCCAGCCCGTTCATTGTCAGGTCAGAGTTAGAAGGTCATCAGCCGGTATTCAACCTTGTAGCCGCCATTGTCCATCAGGCTCAGGTTGACGGGCGAGCTGTCCAGGCTGGCGGTCTGGCCGCCGGTCTTGGCGTTCCAGATGGCATCGATCAGGTTGTAGGTGTAGCAGAGGTAGAAGCCGATGTTCATGATGTGGTTGATGTTGGCCATGCTCTGCCAGTTGTTGTAGGCCGTGTCAAAGTCGCCGCTCTTCATGGTCTCGTAGGTCTGGCGGTCATTGGCGCCGATCTCATAGGTGGCAGCCGCGCCGATCAAGAAGATGTAGGTGGCCCCGCCGATGACCAGGCCCTTGGTGCTTTCCCCATTATAGAACTGGCCCCAGCCCGGCACCAAGGCCGAGCGCCAGAGCGCCTGGCCCCAGCCGCCGTTGCCAGCGGTCTCGCTGCCGCTCTCAGGCGCATAGGCCGCCAAGAAGCTGCGCAGGGCGGTGTTGTTGGGGTTCAGCTGCAGGGCGCGGCGGTAGGCCACCACGGCGTTGTTCTTGTCCTTCAGCGCGTAGTAGCAGTTGCCCAGGCCCTGATAGGCTTTGGCGTCATTGGGGTTGGCTCCCACCACGGCCTGGTAGGCCGTGACAGCCTCGCTGTAGCGGCGCTGGCTGTAGAGGGCATTGGCCGCGGCCAGGCCGTTGCTGGCTGCCGGGGCAGCGCCGGCGCCGGTCTGCAGGCGGGCGATGAAGCTGGCCAGCCCGGTGTTGGACGGGTTCAGCTGCAGGGAGTATTTGTAGTATTTGAGGGCATTGGCAGTATCGCCCTTGCCGTAGAAGCAGTTGCCCAGGCCCTGGTAGGCTCCGGCATTGGTGTTGTCCAGCCGAAGGCTCTGCGAGTAGGCCTGGATGGCCTTGTCGTAGCTCTTCTGCTGGTACAGGCCGTTGGCATACACCAGCCACTTGCCGGCATTGACCGTATCCACGGCCAAGGCGGGCGTTGCCAGGCCGATGACGAACATCGCCAACACGAGCGCGATCTTCAGGGCAGATTTGGTCATACTTGCTCCCCGCATGATTGAGTGAGATTTGGCCTTTAAAACCATGTGCCGCAAATACTAACAGAGGTCAAATTTGAAGTCAAATTGTATCTCCGGCTTTTTCTTCGCTATTGGCCTGCTGTTCCTCTGTTCGGACCAAGCGTCCTCTCATCCCAATTCAAGCCTCTGCAAAGCTCTTCTCCAATATCCCTTTGCAAATGAGCCGGGCTGTTGCAGGGCCTTGATAGATGAAGCCGGTGTAGACCTGCACCAGGTCCGCGCCAGCCTCCAGCTTGGCTTGGGCGTCTTGGGCGCTAAAAACCCCGCCTGAGGCGATGAGCACAGCCTTGCCATTCAGTCGTTTGGCGGCCTTGGCCAGAAGCTCTGTGGATGCCGCGAACAAGGGCTTGCCTGACAGGCCGCCTTCCACGCCTTCAGCCTCTGGCACGCCGGCGCGGGACAAAGTGGTGTTGGTGAGGATGAGGCCGCGGCAGCCAGCCTCCAGGGCCAGGTCCGCGGATTGGGCCAGCGCCCGGGCAGGCATGTCCGGCGCCAGCTTCACCAGCACCGGGGTGCGGCCAGCCTCCTTGCTCACCTGGCGCAGCAGGGCCTTGAGCGCCTTGGGCTGCTGCAGCGCGCGCAAGCCGGGGGTGTTGGGCGAGCTGATGTTCACGGCCAGGTAGTCTGCCAGGCCCTGCAAGGCCTGCACGCAGGCCAGGTAGTCCTCGGCCGCCTGCTCATTGGGGGTGGCCTTGTTCTTGCCTATGCTCACGCCCACGGGGCATGCGGGCCAGCGGCCAGAGCGCCTGAGCTCGCGCAGCCGCGCGGCCGCGGCCTGCACCCCGTGGTTGTTGAAGCCCATGCGATTGACCAGGGCCTGCTGCGCCGGAAAGCGGAAGACGCGCGGCCTGGGGTTGCCGGGCTGGGGCCGGGGCGTGAGCGTGCCCAGCTCCATGAAGCCGAAGCCGAGCAAAGGCCAGGCCCGGGCCAGCTCAGCTTCCTTGTCCATGCCCGCGGCCAGGCCCACAGGGTTGGGGAACTTGAGGCCCAAGAGCTGGCGCTCCAGGCTGGCATGGCGCAGGCAGAGCCAGGGCGCGGCCAGGGGCAGCAGGGGCCCGGCCAGCCTCAAGCCCGCAAAAGCCGCCTTGTGGGCGGCTTCTGGGGGCAGGCTGAACAGGAGCGGGCGGACAAGGGAGTACATCACTTCACCAAGCCGTGGTGCTCTTGGATGCTCTTCACCGTGAAGGGCCTGGCCTTCATGCTGGCGATGCCGTTCACCGTGGCCATGGCGCCGGAGAGCGTGGTCACCCAGGGCACCTTGCGCAGCACCGCGGCGCGGCGGATCTCGTAGTCGTCGCTGCGCGGGCCCTTGCCGGCCGGGGTGTTGATGATGAGGGCGATCTCGCCGGCGTGGATGGCATCCAGGATGTTGGGCCGGGCCTCGGCCACCTTGTTGATGGCCCGCACCTTCAGCCCGCCCGCCTCCAGGGCATGCGCCGTGCCCAGGGTGGCCACCAGCGTGAAGCCCATGCGCGCCAGCTCCTTGGCCACGAACACCGCCTGGCGCTTGTCCTTGTTCTTCACCGAGATGAAGACCTCGCCCTTGAGCGGGAAGGCCTGGGTGGCCGCGATCTGGCTCTTGGCAAAGGCCATGCCCAGGTCGCTGTCGATGCCCATCACCTCGCCGGTGCTCTTCATCTCCGGCCCCAGCACGGTGTCTGCGCCAGGGAACTTGCTGAAGGGGAAGACCGACTCCTTCACCGAGTAGTGCTTGGTGCGCCAGGGCTGGCCCTTGAGGCTGATGCCCTGGCTCTTGAGGCTCTGGCCGGCCATGCAGCGCACCGCCACCTTGGCCCAGGGCGTGCCGGTGGCCTTGCTGACAAAGGGCACCGTGCGGCTGGCGCGGGGGTTGACCTCCAGCACGTAGACCTTCTCGTTCTTCACCGCGTACTGCACGTTCATCAGGCCGCAGACCTTCAGCTCCTTGGCCATGGCGGTGGTGTGGTCCAAGATCTGCTGGATCTGGTCCCCGCGCAGGGTGTAGGGCGGGATGACGCAGGCCGAGTCGCCGCTGTGGATGCCGGCCTCCTCGATGTGCTCCATGATGCCGGCCACCACCACTTCCCGGCCGTCGCTCACGCAGTCCACGTCCACCTCGATGGCGTCCTCCAGGTATTTGTCTATCAGCACTGGGTGCTCGGGCGACACCCTGGCTGCCAGCTGGAAGAAGGTCTCCATGTGGTCGCGGTCATAGACGATCTCCATGGCCCGGCCGCCCAGCACGTAGCTGGGCCGCACCAGCACGGGGTAGCCCACCTTGCCGGCCACGGCATAGGCCTCCTCCAGGGTGCGGGCCGTGCCCCAGTCCGGGCTGGGGATCTTGAGCTTCTTGAGCAGGCTGCCGAAGCGCAGGCGGTCCTCGGCGATGTCGATGGA
>CAYXCT010000147.1:0-5594 GCA_964463435.1 uncultured bacterium
GCCCTGGCAGGCCTTCTGGCTGAGCGGCGGCTTGTCCGCCTTCTTGGACAGCGCGCCAGCCTATCTGGCCTTCGCCACCTTGGCCGCGGCGCAGAAGGGCTTGGCTGCCGGCGACCTGGGCGGCCTGGCTCAGGCCTGCCCGCAGATGCTGGCGGCCATCTCCTGCGGCGCTGTGCTCTTCGGGGCCGCCACCTACATCGGCAATGCGCCCAACCTGATGGTCAAGGCCATGGCTGAGGCGCGCGGGGTGCGCATGCCCGGCTTCGCCGGATTCATGCTGTGGAGCCTGGCTTTCCTGCTCCCCGTGCTGCTGCTGGCCACCCTGATCTTCTTCATCTGAGAAACCGCCCGGCCTGGGCTTGCGTAAGCCATGGCAGGAGGCCTTATGCCCATGGATTTCATCCGCTACAAGCAATTGAATGATGAGAAGCCCAACGCCGGCCCCATTGAGGGAGCCACGGTGAGGGCGGAGTACATCAATGGCGGCTGCGGGGACGGCTACACCCTGTACCTGGTGCTGGAGCAGGGCCGCATCGCCAGGGCCAGCTACACCACCACGGGATGCGGCTTCGGCGTGGCGGCCCTGGAGACCGTGGTCAGCCTGGTCAAGGGCCTGAGCCTGGAGCAGGCCGAGGCGCTCACGCCCCAGGACATAGACCGGGCCTTTGAGTTCCCGGAGAAGCGCAAGAATTACCCTCAGAGCGCCTGGGAGGCCCTGCAAGTGGCGCTGAAGGCGGCCAAGAGCCTGCCGGCCTGAGCCATTTGCATGCAGCGCCCTGCCTTTGGCAGGGCTTTTTTTATGCCATTTTTCAGGCGAAAGATGCGGAACCGCGCTTGATTTTCGGGCGTCATGCTTTAGAGTATAGGCTTCATCGAGACGCCATGAAAAAGACCATCCTCCTTTGCATAGCTTTGCTGGCCGCTCCTGTGCTCTTCGCGGCCGAGATCAGCTTGAGCGCCCGGGTCGACCGTGACAAGGTCGAGCTGGGAGACACTCTCTATTACCAATTGGCCTTCAGCTTGAGCGGCCAGACCCAGTTTCAGCCCCAGGTGGACACCCCCAAGTTCGATGGCTTCCAGGCCACCGGCCCCAACCAGGCGCAGAACCTGCAGTGGGTCAACGGCTCTGTCACCCAGACCATCACCGGCACCTGGACCCTGGTGCCGCTGCGCGCAGGCAAGCTCACCATCCCCGCGGTGCGGGCCACGCTCAAGGACCCCTCTGGCGACAAGGTGGCCGAGGCGCCGGCCATCACCGTCGTGGTGTCGCGGGGCCAGAGCTTCACCCTGCCGCCCACGCCCACGGCCGCGCCCACGCCCTACGGCCTGCAGGCCCCGCCCGCGGATGACGGCCTCAGGCCCATCAAGCCCGACCTGGGGCCGCCCTGGCTCAGGCTGGGCATCATCGCCGCCTTGTTCTTCATCATCATGGGCCTCATCCTCTGGCTGGCGCTTCGGCCCAGCAAGCCGGCCCCAGTGCCGGTGGTGCGCGACCCCGGCCAAGCGGCCTTGCAGGAGCTGGAGCGCCTGCGGCCGCTCTTGGCGCAAGGCCGCGAGGCAGAGTACTACCTGGGCGCGGCCAAGGCCCTGCGCGCCTACCTGGCCCTGCGCCTGCGCGTGGAGGAGCCGGAGCCCACGCTCTTCAGCCTGCGCCGGGCCGGGCACAAGCGCCTGGCCGTGGCGGGCCAGGATGGCGCGGGCCTGGACGCCTGCATTGAGCTGCTGGCCCGGGCGCTGTACGCCAAGGAAAGGCCCGAGCCCAAGGAATCCGCCGCGTTCCCCGACCAGGCGCGCGCGCTGGTGCTGCTCTTCGAATCCATTTTAGGTTGAGACCGTCAGACCCTAGGGAGGTGTCATGAGCGACAAGAAGCTGTCCGCCAAAGGCAAGGAGGCCCGCGAGGCCTTTCAGCTGGTGCTGGCGGAGATGGGCAAGGTGGTGGTGGGCCAGGAGGAGATGTGCTCCAGCCTGGTGCTGGGCCTGCTGACCGGCGGCCACGTGCTGCTGGAGGGCCTGCCCGGCCTGGCCAAGACCCTGGCGGTGAGGAGCTTCGCCGCCGGCCTCAGCGCCAAATTCACCCGCATCCAGTTCACGCCCGACCTGCTGCCGGCCGACCTGGTGGGCACCCGCATCTACAACGCCAAGACCGGCGAGTTCACCACCGCCAGGGGCCCGCTCTTCGCCAACCTGGTGCTGGCGGATGAGGTGAACCGCGCCCCGGCCAAGGTGCAGTCAGCCCTGCTGGAGGCCATGCAGGAGAAGAGCATCACTTTGGGCGGCGAGACCTGGCAGCTGGAGGAGCCCTTTCTGGTGCTGGCCACCCAGAACCCGGTGGAGACCGAGGGCACCTACCCCCTGCCCGAGGCCCAAGTGGACCGCTTCCTCTTCAAGGTGAAGGTGGGCTATCCCAACAAGGACGAGGAATATGAGATCCTCCGCCGCGCCCATGGCCTGAACCCGGCCGAAGCCGGCAAGCCGGTGCTCAAGCCAAAGCAGGTGATGGAGTACCGCGAAGAGGTGGCCGAGGTGCACCTGGAGGACAAGGTGATGCGCTACCTGGTGGACCTGGTGCTGGCCACCCGCAAGCCCGGCGACTTTGGCCTGGACAAGCTCAAGCCGCTCATCCAGTACGGCGCCAGCCCGCGCGCCTCGCTGGCCCTGGCCGCCGCCGGCCGCGCCCAGGCCTTGCTGGAGGGCCGCGGCTTCGTGGCCCCGGATGACGTGCGCGCGGTGGCCCACCGCGTGCTGCGGCACCGGGTGATCTTGAGCTACGAGGCCGAGGCTGAGGCCATGGACGCCGACAGCATCATCGACCAGGTGCTGGCCAAGGTGAAGGTCCCCTGAGCCGCGCCGAGGCACCCATGCCCACCCAAGACCTCTTCAAGCACATCCGCCGCCTCGAGATCGTCTCCCGCCGCCTGGTGCAGACCATGCTGGCGGGCAACTATCTCAGCGCCTTCCACGGCCAGGGCCTGGAATTCGAGGAGGTGCGCGAGTATCAGCCCGGCGACGAGGTGCGCAGCATCGACTGGAACGTGACCGCGCGCCAGGGCCGGCCCTTCGTCAAGGTCTTCCGCGAGGAGCGCGAGCTGACCGTGCTCTTCGCCGTGGACATCTCGGGCTCCGCCGCCTTTGGCAGCAAGGGCAGCAGCAAGCGCGAGCTGGCCGCCCGCTTGGTGGCGGCCCTGGGCCTGGCCGCGGCTGGCAACGGCGACCGCGTGGGCTTGCTGCTCTTCAGCGACAGGGTGGAGCTGGCCCTGCCCGCCCGCCGCGGCCGCGCCGCGGTGCTGCGCGCCGTGCGCGAGGTGCTGAAGCACCCGGCCCAGGGCCGGGGCACCCTCTTTGGCCCTGCCGCCCGGCGCTTGAGCAGCCTGGGCCGGCGGGGCGCCATCGTGTTCTGGCTCTCGGACCTGATGGCCCCGGATGCCGAGGAGGCCCTGGGCGCGGCCAATGTGCGCTATGACGTGGTGGCCTGCCGCCTGCATGACCCCCTGGAATGGGAGCTCGCCGCGGGCATGGGCGTGCTGGCCTGCGCGGACCCGGAGACCGGCGAGCGCTATCTGCTGGACACCGATTCCCGCTCGGCCCGCCGGGCTTGGGCTGAGCGCGGCGCTGCCTGGCGCAAGGAGTGCCAGCGCATGCTGCGCAGCCGCCAGATCGACAGCCTTGAGCTGGCCACGGACCAGGACATCAGCGAGCCCCTGCTGCGCTTCTTCCGCGCAAGGGAGCGCCGTGTCCGCTGACGCCTTCATGACCCAGCTGCGCGACATCCTGGCCTGGCGCCAGTACGAATGGGGCAGCCCCCAGTATCTGTGGCTGGGCTGGCTGCTGCTGGCCCTGGCCCTTTGGGGCCCCTTGCGCTATCTGCTCGCCCGGCGCTGGGCCCTGCCGCTGGCCCTGCGCGGCCAGGGCAAGCGCCGGCCGCCCCTGCCAGGCCGGCCGGTGGGCGGCCTGGGCCGCCGTTTCTTCTGGCTGCCGGGCTTGCTGGTATTGGCCGGCCTGGCCCTGCTGTGGCTGGCCCTGCTCCGGCCGCAAAAGGTGACCAGCAGCAGCGAGCACAGCGCCCAGGTCATCGATGTGATGCTGGCCCTCGACATCTCGGGCAGCATGATGTCGGCGGATGTGCTGCCCAGCCGGGTGCAGGGCGCCAAGAATGCGCTCAAGGGCTTTGTGGACGGCTTGGAGGGCGACCGCGTGGGCCTGGTGGTCTTCGCGGCCAAGGCCTTCACCCAGTGCCCGCTCTCGCTGGACCACGGGGTGGTCAAGTACTTCATCGACCAGGTCACGCTGGGCGAGACCGTGCGCGTGGACGGCACGGCCATCGGCGACGCCCTGCTCACCGCGGTGGAGCGCCTGACCCGCGAGCCGGGCCGCAACTCGGTGATCGTGCTGGCCACCGATGGCGACAACAACGCGGGCATAGACCCGCGCAAGGCCGCTGAGGTGGCCGCCGCCGCCGGGGTCAAGGTCTACACCATCGGCATCGGCCAGCGCGGCGGCTATGACACCGTGGTGCGCGGGCCCTTTGGCATGGCCCAGCGCGTGCATTTTGAGGAGCCGGACGAGGGCCTGCTCACCTACATCGCCAGCAGCACCGGCGGCCGCTACTGGCGCGCCACCGACGCGGGCAGCCTCTCGGCCGTGTACCAGGAGATCTCGCGGCTTGAGAAGCGCGAGGTCAAGGTGCGCGCCCGCCGCGATGCCGAGGAGCACTTCTATCCCTTTTTGCTGGCCGGGGCCCTGCTCTTGGGATTGGGCCTGCTGGCCCGCCTGCGCGTGAGGAACACCCTGTGATCCCGTTCCCCCACGACAACCTGCTGCATCCGGAGAGCCTGGCCTGGGCCTGGGGCCTGGGGGCTTATCTGCTGCTCTCGGCCTGGCTGGGCTGGCGCATGGCGCGGGCCCATTGCCGGGCCGTGGAATCCCAATTCAACCGCCAGCTTGGGCCCTTTTTTGCGCCCTGGCGGCTGGCGCTCAAATGGCTGCTGCTCTCCGCCGGGCTGGGCCTGCTGCTGCTGGCCCTGCTGGTGCCCCAGGGCGAGCCGCAAAAGATAGAGAGCGAGCAGAGCGGCGCCGATGTCGTCCTTTGCGTGGATGTCAGCCGCAGCATGTACACCCAGGATGTGCACCCGGACCGGCTGGGCCTGGCCAAGCAGGCCCTGGGCGCCTTCATCGACCGCCTGGGCGGCGACCGGGTGGGCATTGTGGCCTTTGCCGGGGACGCGGTGCTGGCCTGCCCCTTCACCACCGACTACGAGACCGCGCATCTCTTCCTGGACAAGCTGGACGGCGACTCGGTGCCCGAGGACGGCACGGGCCTGGGGCCCGCGCTCGCCGCCTGCCTGGACCGCTTCGCCTTTGAGCCCAACCGGGGCCGGCTCATCGTGCTGGCCACGGACGGCGAGGACCTGGCCGGCGAGGACACCGATGCCCAGGCCCGGCGCTGCGGCGAGGCCAGCACCCCGGTCTTTGCCTTGGGCATGGGCACCGACCGCGGCGGCTACGTGCCGGGCGAGCGCGACGCCTTTGGCCGGGTGATGGCCAAGGAGATCGGAAGAGCGTCGTGTAGGGAAAGAGTGTAGATCTCGGTGGTCGC
>CAYXCT010000148.1:0-5569 GCA_964463435.1 uncultured bacterium
TTCATATGCCAAAGAGTTAGTCTTTTGTGTGATATTTATTCATGTAAAGTCAACGCCCCCTCCTTTAGGAGGCACTCATGCCCGATGACGTAGAAGCAATCGCTGTTCTGCGCGACAGGCGCAAACATCCCAGGGTGGACCACAAGTTTGGGGTGCGCTTTCGGCCGCTTACGGATGGCGAAGCTTATGCGCAGCTTGGCGACATTCAAAAGAACAATGCCAAGGCAGGCCCTGAGATGAATCAAGGCAGCACCCAAGACATATCCTTGGGCGGCATATGCCTGCGCGGCGAAAAGGGCATGTTGGCTGAGTCCTTGGCGCCGGGCAGCTTTTTGGACCTGCTGATCGACATGGCTGGCCAGCCTGTGCACTGCCTGGGCACGGTGGTGTGGTTCAAAGGGTCAGTCGAGCACGGCTTTTACGCGGGCGTGGCCTTTATGGGCCTGGATGAGGAGAGCTTGAGCAAGGTGGAGGCCACCATCGCGACGGTGCTGAAAGGCTCGTCAATCTGAGGCGTGGGCAGACAGCCCGGCGCATGAAAAGCAAGGGCCAGCGCTGAGCGCTGGCCCTTGCTTTTGCCCAATGCCTTGCTGGCGCTAAGCCTTGACCAGCCCCAGCTTCAGCAGGCTCTCAGCCGTGGCCAGGATGGCCTCTTGGCTGCTGCGGGGCGACCAGCCCAGCAGCTGCTTGGCCTTGGCATTGCTGGCGCGGCGCACCTTGCCCAGCTGGGGCAGCATCTGGCTCATGCCGGGGTCGCCCAGGGCCATCAGGCGCAGCACCCAGCTGGGGACCTGGCGTTTAGGCACTTTGTGGGCGGCCTGGCCCAGGCCGGCCCGCAAGATCTTGGCCACATCCAGCATGGAGAGGCTGTCGCCGGCCACGGCCAGAAAGCGCTGGCCCTTGGCCGCGGAATGGGCCATGGCGCGCAGGTGCAGGTCCACCACGTCGCGCACGTCCACCACGCCAAAGTGGATCTTGGGGCAGGCGCGCACGGCGCCTTCCAGCAGCGATTTGACGATCTGGATGGAGCTGGAGAGGTCCGGGCCCATCAAAGGGCCGAACACGCCCACCGGGTTGACCACGGCCAGCTCCAGCTTGCCGCCCTCGCGGGCCATGAAATCCCAGGCCGCGCGCTCGGCCAGGGTCTTGGATTTGATGTAGGGCGCCACATCGCCTCCGCTTAAGTCGGTCCAGTCCTCTTCGGTGAAGGGCGCGGCCTGCGCGGCATGGCCGTAGCCGATGGCGGCAAAGGATGAGGTGAGCACCACGCGCTTCACCCCGGCATCGCGCGAGGCGCGCAGCACGCGCAAGGCGCCCTCGCGGGCAGGCACCACCAGGTCGTCCTCGCGCTCCACCTTGCCCGCGGGGAAGGGCGAGGCGATGTGCAGCACAAATTCGCAGCCAGCCGCGGCCCCGGTCCAGCCCGCGTCAAGGGTGAGGTCAGCCTCGGCAAAGGACAGATTGTCGCCCGCCGGCGCGCCGGCCTGCTCCAGCAGGCGCCGCACCTCGGCCTCGCGGCCCAGGCTGCGCAGGGTGGCGCGCACCTGGTGCCCCGCGGCCAGCAGCTGCAGGATGGCCTGGCTGCCTATGAATCCGGAACCGCCTGTCACAAGGACCTTGCTCATGCTTGCCTCTTTAGTGGATGGCTTCTAGGGATGGCTGCATTTGAGGGATCCCCTCAGCCTATGCTTTTGTGCATTTATATTATACTGTCAACATCAGCCGCGGCCCAGGTTCAAGGGCCTGCGCAGGAGGGGGCATGGGGATGGACATGGATCCGATCGCTGCCAAGGGCTTTGAGCAGGCTGGCCAGGCCTATGAGCGCGGCAGGCCCAGCTTTCCGCCGCAGGCCGTGGACTGCCTGCTGGCCAAGCTGGGGCTCAAGCCCGGCATGGCCGTGGCAGATGTGGGCGCGGGCACGGGCAAGCTGACGCGGCTGCTGGCAGAGCGCGGCCTGGCCGTGACCGCCGTGGAGCCGGTGGAGGGCATGCGCCAGGTGTTCGCGCAGGTGCTGCCCCAGGTGTTGCTCAAGGCGGGCACGGCGGAGAGCCTGCCCCTGGCGGATGCCAGCCTGGACGCGGTGGTGGCGGCCCAGGCTTTCCATTGGTTCAAAGGGCCCCAGGCGCTGCAAGAATTCGCCCGGGTGCTCAAGCCCGGCGCCGGGCTGGGCCTGGTGTGGAATGTGCGCGACGAATCCGTGGGCTGGGTGGCGGAGATGACGCGCTTGTTGGACCCGCATCAGGGCGCGGCCCCGCGCTACAAGGGCCTGGCCTGGAAGGCCGCCTTTGCGGCCAGCCCCTTCACGGCCCTGCAGCAGCAGGGCTTTGCCTATGCCCAGCCCAGCACCACGCAGGGCGTGCTGGATCGCGTGAGCTCCATCAGCTTCATCGCCGCGCTGCCCGCGGCCGAGCGCCAGGCCGTGCTGGGCCAGGTGGCCAGCCTGCTGGCCACCCACCCGCAGACCCGGGGCAGGGAGCTGATAGAAGTGCCCTACCGCACCGAGGTCTACTGGTGCCGGGCCAAGGAGCGGCGTTGACCCCGCGGCGCCCGCCAGCCCGGCCAGAGGGCGGCATGGCTGAGATGCTGGCCATGGCGCTGCCCATGGTGGTGTCCACCAGCGCTGACACGCTCATGACCTTCACGGACCGGCTCTTCTTGAGCAAGCTGGGGCCCCAGGCCATGAACGCGGCCATGGCCGGCGGCCTGGCCAATTTCATGGCCATGACCTTCTTCTTGGGCCTGATCAGCTACACCACGGCTTTGGCGGCCCAGCAGCTGGGCGCGGGCAGCAAGCCCCGCGCGGCCCAGGCCGCGGGCCAGGGCGTGTGGCTGGCCCTGGCCGCCTGGCCCCTGCTGCTGCTCTTGCTGCCCCTGGCAGGCCCGGTGTTCAGCCGCCTGGGCCTGGACGCGGCGCAGCTGCCCCTGCAGGTGCAATACTTCCGCATCCTCATCCTGGGCGCGGGCCTGGGCCTGCTGCGCGGCCCCTTCATCGGCTTCTTCTGCGGCATAGGCCGCACGCGGGTGGTGATGGCCTCGGCCCTCACGTCCCTGGCCGTGAACGCGCTGATGGCCTGGCTGCTCATCTTTGGCCATTGGGGCTTGCCGGCCTGGGGCATAGCGGGCGCGGCCATCGGCACCATCATCGGCTCCATCGCGGGCCTGCTGGTGATGCTCTTCAGCGCCCTGGCGCCGGGCGTGCGGCACGAGTTCCAGGTGGCGCGGGCCCTGCGCTTTGACCGGGGACTGATGCAGGAGCTGCTCAAGCGCGGCGCGCCCACGGGGCTGGAGCTCTTTCTCAACCTGCTGGCCTTCAACCTGCTGGTCATCCTCTTTCAGGCCCAGGGCGCGGCCGTGGCCACGGCCACCAGCATCATGTTCAGCTGGGACATGGTCAGCTTTGTGCCCCTGGTGGGCGTGGAGCAGTCGGTCACCAGCCTGGTGGGCCGCTTTGTGGGCAGCCAGGACCTGGCCAGCGCGGACAAGGCCGCCTGGTCGGGCATCAAGCTCACCTGGATCTTTTCCTCCTTCGTCTTCGCGCTCTTTGTCCTCTTCCCTGGCGCGCTGGTGGCCGTGTTCGCGCCCAGCGCGCCCACCCCGGTCTTTGCCCAGGCCGCGCCGCTGGCCCAGGCCATGCTGCGGCTGGCAGCCCTCTATGTGCTGGTGCAGGGCGCGCTGATGGTCTACACCGGCGCCCTGCGCGGGGCAGGGGACACGCTGTGGGCCATGCTGCTCACCGTGGCCATGCACTGGTGCCTGCTGAGCAGCGCCTGGCTCTGCCTGAAGCCGCTGGGCATGGGCCCGCTGGCCGCCTGGGCCTGCGTGGTGGCCACCTTTGTGCTCTTCCCCATCCTGCTGCGCTGGCGCTGGCGATCGAAGCGTTGGCAGGGTAGAATGGCGCAAGCAGGGACAGATTGATGAGTTGCAGGCGTTCTGAGCGGGGGTTTATAATCATGCAGCGCTAGGTTGATGATGTCCCGCAGCGAGGATGCCAATGAGCCCACAGCAATACAACTTGGATGAGAGCCAGCTAAAGGCTTTCTGCGTCAAATGGAAGATCAGCCGCATGGCGGTCTTTGGCTCGGTTGTTCGAGGCGAGGCGCGACAGGACTCTGACCTGGATGTTCTGGCTGATTTTGCCGCTGACGCGAAGTGGAGCTTGTTCGATCACCAGCATATGGAAGATGAGCTGGCCATCTTGGCGGGGCGCAAGGTCGATCTAGTCAGCCGCCGGGGCCTTTTGGCCAGCCGCAATGAATTGCGCAAGAAGAGCATCTTGGAGAGCTCAGAGCTGGTCTATGCAGCGTGACACGGCGACGCTTGCTGACATGGTCAATGCTTGCGAGGCGTTGTTGCGGATGAAGCCAGCCCAGGGTTTTGCGCAGCTTGTTGAGAACGAAGTATTGCGCTTTGCCATCCTGCATCAGTTGATGATCTTGGGCGAGGCATCCAAGCGCTTGTCGCAAGGCTTCAAAGACGCCAACCCCAACATCCCTTGGCGAGAGATCGCCGGCATGCGTGACAAGCTGATCCACCAGTACGATGGCGTGGATCTTATGGAAGTCGCGATCACAATGGAACAAGATATTCCTGGCTTGCTGAACAAGCTCAGGCTTTTGAAGAGTATTTGAAAGCGCCTGATCAAGGGCGTTTTTTTATGACTGGAGCACGCATGAAGCCATCGGCGGCGAGCGCGGTCCGCTCCATCGCAGCCTGCATCATCCTTAGCCTTATCACCTTTGGCATCTATGGCTTGTTCTGGCAGGCGCGGCTGTTCAGGGTGGTGAACGGCTTCTTGGGCCAGGAGCGCTTCAGGTTCTGGCCCTGGCTCTTCTTGAGCCTCATCACCTTCGGCATCTATAACCTTTACATCCAGTACCAGCTGGGCATGGCCTTGAGCCAGGTGCTGGTGCAGGAGCAGAAGCAGCCCAACCCCCAGCTCAATTGGCTGGGCCTGGTGCTGACAGTGATAGGCCTGCATCTCGTGGCAGCGGCCATTGAGCAGCATGAGATCAACCAGCTGTATGCGTGATGGATTGCCCTTGGAAATTCAGCAAAGGCGCCCTTTGCGGGTCGCCTTTGCTTGTTTGTGGGCTGTTCTGAACGGTTTTCCGTTTGTCAGGCAAGGCTTTTTGTCGTATCATGCAGAGAAGCGGAGTTGCATCCGCTATCCCCTCATTTTCTGGTGCGGGCTCTATGGTTCAGCAACATGCGAAGACCCTAGGGGCATGGGCCGTGGCCCTGCTCTGCGCCATGAGCCTGTCCCTGCCCGGCACGGCCTGGTCTGCTGAGGACGAAGAGCCCCTGAGCCTGCCCCCGGTGCAGAAGCGCGATTTGAAGCCGCTCTCGCCCACCGTGGAGGCCGTGGCCACGCCCACGGCCGTCAGCCTGCCGGTGGTGGCATCCATGCCGGCCGCTGCCGTGGCCCCGCTGGCCGCGGCCCCGGTCGCTGTGCCCTTGGCCAAGGCCAAGGCCGCGCTCAAGGTGCTGGGCGTGAGCCACAAGGCCAGCCGCCTTGGCATCGAGGTGATCCTCAAGGCCAATGGGCCGGTGTCGGCCAAGGTCTCGCGCC
>CAYXCT010000149.1:0-5556 GCA_964463435.1 uncultured bacterium
ATCCAATGTCAAGCCAGTGGCCCAGCCAGTAGCCAAGCTTGTAGCGAAGCCGGCAGCCAAGCCAGTGGCCCAGCCAGTAGCCAAGCTTGTAGCGAAGCCGGCAGCTAAGCCAGTGGCCCAGCCAGCAACCAAGCTTATAGCGAAGCCGGCAGCCAAGCTTGTAGCTAAGCCAGCAGCCAAGCCAGTGGCCCAGCCAATAGCCAAGCTTGTAGCTAAGCCAGCAGCCAAGCTAGTGGCCAAGCCGGCGGCTGCACCTGTTGCCAAGCCTGCCATAGCCTCTGACCCCGGCCTGGACGAGAAAGCGGAATTGCCCCAGCGCTATGGCGATGACCGCATGGTGATGATGGCCCGCGACCCTTGGTGGCTCTTCACCTATTGGGACCTCTCTCCTGAGCGGATGGCTGAAGGCCTGGCCTGGGCCCAGGGCCGGCCGCATGAGGGCGTGCTCAGGGTCTATGATGAGGCAGGGGCTTGGCAAGATTCTCCCGTGCACCTGGACCAGCTGGGCCATTACGTCAACATCTGGGCGCCGGGTCGGCAATATGTGGCTGAGGTGGGCCTGCGCGACCAGCAGGGCGGCTTTTTGCCCCTGCTGCGCAGCAATTTCGCCAGCGCGCCGCCGGACCAGCCCTCCAGCGATCTGGGCGAGGAATGGGTCGACATCTTCGGGGCTGCCGCGCTGTGGGCCGCCAGCTGGTGCCGGGGGCCCCAGGGCCTGAGCAGCATGGACTTGGCGCTGCTGGCCAGCCCCAGCAGCCCTTGGGGCGGGGCCAGCGAGCATCTGGCCAGCGCCTGGATGGCAGGATCCCTGGCATCCTCCTGGTCCTCGCCCGGCGCGGCCTGGGGCGCCAGCCCCAGCAGCCCCTGGGGCGCGGCTGCTGGCCAGGGCCAGGCCGGGGCCGCGGGCCCGGGCCGGGGCCGCAAGTTCTTCCTCTGGTCCAAGACCGAGCTCATCCTCTACGGCGGCACCGAGCCGGACGCCGCGCTCACGGTGAGCGGCAAGCCGGTGGCCCTGCGGCCGGACGGCACCTTTACCCTGCGCTTCGCCCTGCCGGACGGCGACCTGGACCTGGAGGTCAAGGCCATCAGCGTCGACCAGGCCGAGACCCTGGGCATGACCCATCAGGTCAAGAAGGGGACCCGGCGGTGAGCGGAGAGCCTTTAGGATATCTGGCCCTGGTGCTGCACGCCCACCTGCCCTTTGTGCGGCACCCGGAGTACGAGGACTTTTTGGAAGAGGACTGGCTGCACGAGGCCATCACCGAGACCTACATCCCCCTGCTGGCCATGATGGGCCATCTGGAGCAGGATGGCGTGCCCTTCCGCCTGACCATGACCTTGAGCCCGCCGCTCTTGGCCATGCTGGATGATGAGCTGCTCACCCGGCGCTACCAGCGCCGCATCGAGAGCCTGGTGGAGTTCGCCGAGCGGGAGGTGGAGCGCACGCGCTTTGAGCCCGCCTTCAACGCCACGGCGCGCCAGTACCTTGAGCGCTTCCGCCAGGCGCGCTCCCTGTTCAGCGATGCCTGGCATGGGCGGCTCATTGGCGCCTTCCGCCATTTCGCCGAGAGCGGCAGCCTTGAGATCATCACCTGCACCGCCACCCACGGCTACCTGCCGCTGATGCTGCGGCGCGAGGCGGTGCGGGCCCAGGTCTTCACCGCCGTGCGCTCGCACCAGCGGCTTTTGGGCGCCGCGCCCAGGGGCATCTGGCTGGCGGAATGCGGCTATGTGCCCGGGGTGGATGAGGCCCTGCGCGAGGCGGGCCTGCGCTACTTCTTCCTGGACGGCCATGGCCTGCTCTTGGGCCATCCGCGGCCGCGCTTGGGCGTCTTCGCGCCGGTGGCCACCCGCGCCGGGGTGGCCGCCTTCGCCCGCGACCCGGAGAGCAGCAAGCAGGTGTGGAGCAGCAAGGAGGGCTATCCCGGCGACCCGGCCTACCGCGACTTCTACCGCGATGCCGGCTATGACCTGGACTTCGACTATGTGCGGCCCTACATCCATCCCAGCGGGCTGCGCAAGTTCACCGGCATCAAGTACCATCGCATCACCGGGCCGGGCGCTGCCAAGGAGCCCTACGACCCGGCCGCGGCCCATCAGCGGGCGGTGGAGCACGCCGGCAACTTCATGTTCAACCGCCAGCGCCAGATGGAGCACCTGGCGGCCCATATGCCGGGCCGCCAGCCCATCGTGGTGGCGCCCTATGACGCCGAGCTCTACGGCCACTGGTGGTATGAGGGCCCCGAGTTCCTGGAGGCGCTCTTCCGCAAGCTGCATGCCGAGCAGTCGCAGGTGCTGGCGGCCACGCCCTGGGAGTACCTGGAGCGCCAGCCCCGCCTGCAGGTGGTGGAGCCCAGCGCCTCCAGCTGGGGCTACCAGGGCTATCACGAGGTCTGGCTCAACCCCTCCAATGACTGGGTCTACCGCCACCTGCACAAGGCCAGCGACAGGATGGTGGAGCTGGCCAACGCCAACCCGGATCCGGGCGGCGCCCTGCGCCGGGCCCTGGACCAGGCCGCCCGCGAGCTGCTGCTGGCGCAGAGCTCGGATTGGGCCTTCATCATGAAGACTGGCACCATGGTGGACTACGCGGTGCGCCGCACCCGGGAGCACATCGCCCGCTTCTGGCGCCTGGAGCGCATGGCAGCCCAGGGCCGGGTGGAAGAGCCCGCCCTGGCGGCCCTGGAGGCGCGCGATTGCGTCTTCCCGGAGCTCGATTTCAGGGTCTACCGCAGCGACCACGCCTTTTAAGCCAACCCCCGCCATCATCGAGGAGCAGAGTGAGCACAGAAGACGACGCCAAGCAGGAGCTGGAGATGCCGGCCGCCGAGCCGGCCAAGCAGCCAGCCGCCGAGGAGCCCAACAGCCTGTGGGAGATCATCCGCCAGGAGCTGGAAGCCAAGATCGCGCGGCTGGAAGAGGAGGCCGCCCAGGCCAAGGCCGGCGGCCAGGAGATGCAGGACCGCTGGATGCGCTCGGCCGCTGACCTGGAGAACTACAAGAAGCGCATCGCCAAGGAGCGCGCCGAGGACCGCGCCGCCATGCTGCAGGAGGGCGTGGCGGCCTTTCTGCCGGTGGGCGACAGCCTGGAGCGGGCCCTGGAGGCCGCCAAGGCCCACCTGGCCGGGGCCCCGGAATCGCCGGTGCTGACCCAGCTGCTGCAGGGCGTGGAGCTGACCCTGCGCCAGATGGGCGCCGCTCTGGAGCGCCTGAAGGTCTCCCCCATCGCCGCGGAGCGCGGCCAGCCCTTTGACCCCAGCGTGCACCAGGCCCTGCTGCAGGAGCCGCATGCCGACATGGACGAGGGCTGCATCCTCGAGGTGATGCAGAAGGGATACCGCCTGGACAGCCGCGTGCTGCGCCCGGCGCTGGTGAAAGTGAGCCGCAAGCCGTGAGCAAGCGCGATTACTATGAGGTCCTTGAGGTGGGCCGCGACGCGGGCGCCGAGTCGCTCAAGTCTGCCTTCCGCCGCAAGGCGACCCAGTACCATCCTGACCGCCACCCCCACGCCCCCGAGCATGAGCGCAAGCAGATGGAGGAGCGGTTCAAGGAGGCCGCCGAGGCCTATGAGGTGCTCAGCGACCCCCAGAAGCGGGCGGCTTACGACCGCTATGGGCACGAGGGGCTCTCCGGCGGCGCCGGGCCGCGCGCCTCGCAGATGGACTATGCCGACCTGAACTCCCTCTTTGGCGACCTCTTTGAGGGCTTCTTTGGCATGGACACCGGCAGCCCCCGCGGCGGCCGCCGGGGCAGCGACCTGAGGGTGGAGGCGCGCCTGAGCTTTGAGGAGGCCGCCGCGGGCAAGGAAGTGACGCTGGAGGTGGCCGCCCTGCGGGCCTGCGCCTCCTGCGGGGGCAGCGGGGCCAAGCCCGGCAGCCGGGCGGTGGCCTGCCGCGCCTGCGGCGGCCGCGGCCAGGTGCGATACCAGCAGGGATTCTTCAGCGTGGCCAGCACCTGCAGCCATTGCGGCGGCACCGGCCGCAGCATCGAGCAGCCCTGCGCCGCCTGCCGCGGCGAGGGCCGCACCCGCCAGGCGCGCACGGTGCGGGTCAACATCCCCGCGGGGGTGGCCGAGGGGAACCAGGTGCGGGTGCGCGGCGAGGGCGAATCTGGCTGGCAGGGCGCGCCGGATGGCGACCTGTATGTGGCCATCCGGGTGGCTCCCCATCCGCTCTTTAGCCGCGAGGGCGATGACGTGGTCTGCGACATGCCGCTCACCTTCGGCCAGGCGGCTTTGGGCTGCGAGCTGGAGGTGCCCACCCTGGACGGCCGCGCCAAGGTCAAGGTGCCCAGCGGCACCCAGAGCGGCAAGGTCTTCAGGCTCAAGGGCAAGGGCATCAGCAGCCTCTCGCACCATGGCCGGGGCGACCAGCTGGTGCGCGTGACCGTGGAGACCCCGGTGAAGCTCAGCGCCCAGCAGCGCGAGCTGCTGGCCGAGTTTGAGCGCCTCTCGGCCGCCGAGGCCAACCCCCAGCACGCCAGCTTCTTTGACAAGGTCAAGCAACTCTTCGATTGAACCCGCGCGGGGGAGCCATGCCGACTCCAGAGCAAGAGCATCAGTGGGCAGCCATGCTGCACCAGCTGGAAGGGGTGCACCGCCTGCTCTACATGTACCTGAAGCAGGCGCGCTTTGAGGGCCTGGACGGCGACGCGGTGCTGCTGGCCGTGGACGACAAGGACCGCCTGGAGGAGCTGGAGCAGGGGGTCACCCAGTACGGGGAGAGCTTGCGGCGCTATCTCCCCAATTTCTTCGGGCCCCAGGCTTATTGCGTGGTGCGCACTGGCACCAGCCCCGCGGCTCCAGCATCCACGCCAGCGGCTGCTGCCGCAGCCCCAGTTCCTGTCCCAGCCTCTGCCCCAGTTCCTGCCCCAGTGGTCCCGGATTTGCTGGCCGCCAGCCTGGCAGAAGCGCGCGCCACCCATAATGTTGACACCATGCTGCGGGTGGGCCTCAAGGCCGTGCATGAGGATTTGCAGAGGGGCGAAGGCTTTGAGCTCTTGGGCGATGCCTTTGCCGCCAAGGGCGAGGACGCCAAGGCGCTCAGCATGTGGGTGCAGGCCGCGGATGCATGCCTGATGCAGGGTAAGGCCGACAAGGCGGCCGAGCTGGCCGCCCGCGTGCTCAAGGCCCAGCCCCAGCACGCGGTGGCTGTGCGGCTGTGGGAGCGCCTGCCCGCGGCTGCCAAGGACAAGGCAGGCTTCCAGCCCCCGGCCGCGGCGCCCGCCACCACCGCGGAGCTGGTGGCGCTGGCCGAGCGCGAGATCGACCAGGCCAAGAAGCATCTGGACCAGGCCATCGCCCATTTCCGCCAGGCGGTCAAGCAGGACCCGGGGGACGCGGGCATCAAGGGCAAGCTCAATGCCCTCTACAAATGGATGGCGGAAGCCTGAGGGGCGGCATGCGGCAGTTCTTTGTGAGGGCGGAGGCGGTGGCAGGGGGCCGGGCCCGGCTGGACGACCCGGCGGCGCTCTGGCACCTGCGGCGCGTGCTGCGCCTGGCGCCGGGCGAGCGCCTGCGCCTGGCGGACGAGCGCGGGCGGCGCTGGGAGGCGGTGC
>CAYXCT010000150.1:0-5497 GCA_964463435.1 uncultured bacterium
TACGAGATTGGTCAGTGACTGGAGTTCAGACGTGTGCTCTTCCGATCTCGGCCAAGGCCGCGCCCGGGGACCTGCAGGCCCAGCTGCGCCTGGCGCAGGCCTGCCTGGCCCGCAAGCAGTGGGACAAGGCCAAGGCCGCCTACCAGCAAGCGCTGGCCCTGGCTCCCGGCGATGAGGAGGTGCTGCGCGCCCTGGGCGCCCTGGCCATGGCCCGCGGCGAGAGCGAAGAGGCTTTGGATTGGCTGGGCCGCTGCCTGGCCGCCCACCCTGACAGCCTGCACGCCCGGCTGCTCAAGGCCGCCTGCCTGGCCCAGATGGGGCGCGGCGACGAGGCGGTGGCGGAATACCGGGCCGCCCTGGCCCAGGATCCGCAGGCCGGCAGCGCCTACCTTCAGCTGGCCCAGCTGCAAGGCGAGCTGGGCCGGCCCCAAGCCGCCGAGGAGGCGCTCTGCCAGGGCCTGGCGCAGCTGCCGGATGACCCTGAGCTCACCGACAGCTTGGCGCGGCTGGAGCAGGGCCGCGGTCTCTGGGCCGAGGCGGCTGCCAGCTTTGGAGACTTGGCGCGCCTGGAGCCTGATTCTGCCGATGCGCGGCTCTCGCAGGGCTTGAACCTGCTGCGCAGCGGCGCCCCGGGCCCAGCCCGCGCGGCCATGGAGCCCTTGTCGGCCACGGCCGGCGAGCATCAGGCCGTGCTGCTCTCGGCCCTGGGCATGGCCGCGGACGGCATGGGCGACAGCGCGGCGGCGGTGGGCTACTTTCAGGCCAGCCTGGGCCTGGACCCCAGCATCGAGGCGGCCTATGGCCAGCTGGCCGACCTCTACCAGCGGCTCTCGCGCACCGCGGAGATGCTGCCCCTGCTGGAGAAGGGCGTGGCCCAGCTGCCCAAGAGCGCCGACCTTTGGTCCCTGCTGGGCGCGGCCTACCTGGACGCGGACAAGCCTGAGCTGGCCCGGCAGCGCCTTGAGAAGGCCTGCGCCCTGGGCCTGGACAGCCCCCAGCTGCATTACCAGCTGGGCGTGGCCTGCGACCGCGCGGGCGACACCGCCCAGGCCGAGCGCGAGCTGGACCGCGTGATCGAGGCAGAGCCCGGCAACGCGGAGGCGCTCAACTACCTGGGCTACTCGCTGGCCGACCGGGGGGTCGAGCTGGACAAGGCCCTGGACCTGCTGAAGCGGGCCGTGGCCCTGGAGCCGGAGAACCCCTATTACCTGGACAGCCTGGGCTGGGCCTGGCACCGCCTGGGCGACCGCGAGCGCGCGCTGTACTACCTGGGCCGGGCCCTGGGCCTGATGAAGGGGCCGGACAAGGACCGCGACGAGGTGCAGGGCCACCTGCGGGCCGTGCAGGCCGGCAAGCCAGAGCTCACCCCTGCTCCCGCGGCCCCATGAAGAGCTTCGCGCTGAAGGCGCATGCCAAGATCAACCTGACCCTGGAGGCGCTCGCCAAGCGCCCTGATGGCTTTCATGAGCTGCGCAGCCTGATGGCCAAGCTGGGCCTGCACGACACCCTGCGCTTCAGCCCGGCGCCAGGGGGGCGGCTCAGCCTTTCTTGCAGCGCGCGCGGGCTCTCGGTGGGCGAGGACAACCTGGTGATGCGGGCCGCGCGCCTGCTGCAGTCCGCGGCTGGCCGGCCCCTGGGGGCCCGCATCCGCCTGGTCAAGCGCATCCCCATGGCCGCGGGCCTGGCCGGCGGCAGCGCGGACGCGGCCGCGGCCCTCTTGGGCCTCAACCGGCTCTGGCGCCTGCGCTTGAGCCCCCGGCAGCTCAAGGCCCTGGCCTTGCGCCTGGGCAGCGATGTGCCCTTCTGCCTGGACCCCTGCTTGGCGGCCGTGGCGCGAGGCCGCGGCGAGCGCCTGGCCCGCGTGGCCGGCCTGCCGCCCCTGGCCGTGGCCCTGGTCAAGCCCGACATCAGCGTGGCCACGGCCTGGGTCTACAAGAATCTCAAGGTGAAGAGCCTGCCCCAAGGCCCGGCCACAGCCAAGTCCCTGGCTGCCCTGCGCCGAGGCGACTTGCAAGCCTTGCGACAGCATGGCATCAACCATTTAGAGTCAGTCACCATCCCGGCCCACCCGGTCATCGCTGCCATCAAAGGCGATTTGGACAAGGCAGGCGCGCTTTTCAGCCGCATGTCAGGCTCGGGCCCCACGGTTTTCGCGCTATTTGCCAAGCAATCTGAGGCGAAAAAAGCCCTGAAATGCATTAAAAACAATAGATATTTTAGGTGTTCGACGCGATTTTTGTGATCTCGCCTTCCAAAACAAAACTATTCAATGCAGCCATGTAGACCTTTCTTGCATTTTCTACTGATATATAGTATTTTAGAAGTAGGTATTTTTGCATGTTAAAATTATGTTTCAAAAATCAAAGGTCTTGGAGTCGTTCCAAGAATTGGCGGGTCGTCCAACGGTAGGACTCCAGACTTTGAATCTGGCTATGAAGGTTCGATTCCTTCCCCGCCAGCCAATTCAGGGCAATCCAGCCCAGCGAGGCAGAACATCGCATGAAGATCACCTACGATAACAAGAGTTTCATGATCGACGGCCGGCGCACCCTCATCCTCTCCGGCGAGGTCCATTACTTCAGGCTCCCCAAAGCAGAATGGAAGACAGCCCTGAGCCTGGCCAAGGCCTGCGGCTTGAATGCCATCAGCACCTACATCCCCTGGAACTTCCATGAGCCTGAGGAGGGCAAGTGGGACTTCAGCGGCGACCATGACCTGGAAGCCTTCTTGCGGCTGGCCAAGCAGCTCAAGCTGCTGGTCATCGCCCGGCCCGGCCCCTACATCTGCGCGGAATGGACCTTTGGCGGCTTCCCGGCCTGGATGCACGCCAAGGGCATCAAGCATCTGCGCACCTCGGATGCCGCCTACATGGCCGCCGCAGACCATTACCTGGACAAGGTGCTGGGCATCCTCGCCAAGCACCAGGTGAGCCAGGGCGGCCCGGTCTTCTTGGTGCAGGTTGAGAACGAGTTTGACCACGCGCCGCAGGACCCCGCCTACCTGCGCCACTTGGACCTCAAGTTCAAGAAGAAGATCTCAGTGCCCCTGTTCTACAGCCTGGGCGACACCAAGAACGGCGGCGGCCACAGCGCCGGCAGCCTGGTGGCGGTGAACGGCTTTGAGGGCCTGGCCGGGCACCTGGAGAAGGCCCGCAAGTCGCTGGGCCACACCCGCTGCCCGCTGATGGTCAGCGAGTTCTGGACCGGCTGGTTCAGCGGCTGGGGCCGGCCGGCCAAGGCCAAGAGCGCCGAGCAGATGGAGACCGCGCTGACCGAGGCGCTGGGCGCGGGCGCCAGCCTGATCAACCAGTACATGTTCGCCGGCGGCACCAACTTCGGCGAGTGGGCCGGCCGCCAGGTGGGCGGCGACCGCTTCTTCTGCACCACCAGCTACGACTATGGGGCGCCGGTGGGCGAGGCCCTGGAGGCCGGCCCCAAGGCGCGGCGGCTCAACCTGTGGGCGCGCTGGGCCAGCTGCCATGAGGAGACTTTGCTCGGCACCGACACCGAGATCAACAACGACCAGCCGGTGGTGCCCAGCGAGACCCGCGTGACCCTGCGCAGCAAGGGCGATGTGCGCTATCTCTTCCTGCACAACCCCACCAGCCAGGAGATCCGCGGCAAGGTGCAGTTCGAGGACACCGTCCCCTACACGCTGGGCCCCGGCGAGCGCAAGGCCTTCGCCTTCAACATCCCGCTCACGCCCTCGCTCTCCCTGCGCGCCTGCACCCATCCCTGGATCCACCAGAAGCTGGGCAACCGCACGGTGGTGCTCTTGTGGGGCGAGCCCGGCGACAAGGTGACCGCCTTCGGCACCGGCACCCTGGACGTGGAGTCCCGCACCAACGATGACGTGGCGCTGGAGCATGAGCGCCGGGGCTTCGTGCTCTCGGCCACCATCAGCTCGCGGCCCCAGCACCTGCTGGGCAAGGTGCTCTTCGAGGCTGGCAAGCCCGAGGTGCTCTTTTTGCTGGTGACGCGCCGCCTGGCCGAGACCCTGCAGCGCCATCCCGAAAGGCCCCTGCTGGTGCTGGGCGCGGAGGAGATGGACACCGAGGCCGGCAAGGCGCGCATCGGCGCCGGGGCCCAGACCCTGGTGGTGGTCACCGGGACCAAGCTGGAAGAGACCTTTTTGACCGGCAATGACCGCGACACCAAGCGCGTGCCGGTGGCGGTGACGGGCGCCTTCGATGAGAAGCCCCTGCTGGCGCATGCCGCCGGCCGCAAGGATTGGGTGGCCTCCCGCGCCGGCATAGACCTGGCCGAGCACGGCTTCTTGGGCGACCGCGCCTGGGTCAAGGTGCGCTTTGACGCCGCGGCCAAGGGCAAGCGCGCGCTGTTCTTCCCCGGCCTGGAGGACCAGGCCGCGGTGTTCAGCAAGGGCCAGGCCCTGGGCCTCTATGGCCGCCTGGGCAAGGGCCCGCGCCTGGACCTGGCCGTGGACGCGGGCAGCAACGAGCTGCTGCTGCTGGTGGAGGGCCTGGGGCGCTACTGCTTCGGCACCAAGCTGGGCGAGAAGAAGGGCCTGGCGCTGCCGGTCTTTGACGGCGGCGAGGTGCTGCCCTTCAGCGAGGGCTGGCACTTCTTGGAGGCCGAGGGGGCCCTGGACTTCAAGATCTTCTCCAGCCCCACCTTCATGGGCCGCGGCTGGGAGGTGGGCAGCCTGCCCGGCACGCTGGAGCGCACCGGGTATGTGTGCGCGCGCAAGAAGTTCACGGTGCCGGCCTGGGCCAAGCGCGTGCGCATGAACCTGCACGCGGGCGACATCCAGATCTTTGTGGCCTTGAACGGCGGGCTCATCGACCAGCACCCGGACCTCTCGGGCAGCGGCTACAAGGAGATCGAGCTGACGCCGGCCCTGATCCAGGGCGAGAACACCCTGGCGCTCTTCTTCAAGGGCCCCACCAGCGGCTTTGAGAAGGCCGAGCTGCTCTACCTGGGCGCTGAGCTGAAGGCCGATTTCACGGCCTGCGAGGGCGCCTACGGCCCGGACGAGCTGGAGGTGCTCGAGGACAAGGATTGGTCCAAGAGCCGCAAGGGCAAGGTCGGGTTCTGGCGCGGGCAGTTCAAATCCCTGCCGGTCAAGGAGCTGTCCTCAGCCTGGCTCAAGCTCAAGGAGAATGGCCGCGGCACGGCTTGGGTCAATGGCCAGAGCCTGGGCCGCTTCAATGTCATAGGCCCCCAGGACCTGCTCAAGATCCCGCTCTCCTGGCTCAAGCCCAGCAATGAGATCCTGGTCTTGGAAGAAGAGGCCGCCATCCCAGGCGGGGCTGAAGTGGTATTCCGCTTTAAAAAGCAGGAGATCAAGCTCCCCTTATAATATAGAAGAGCCTTCCGCGAGGAAGGCTCTTTTTTGCCAGCAATCAAGACTTTTTTGTCCAACATTAAACTTGACCTTTAAGTCTTGTATTGCGTATGCTTCAAGAGAAGGCAAGAGCAGGGCTTGGTCGCAGGACAAACTGTTGGCAGGAGCGAGCATGCAGATCTCACCTTTGGAA
>CAYXCT010000151.1:0-2665 GCA_964463435.1 uncultured bacterium
GGGGGGGGGGGGGGGGTGGGGGGGGGTGGGGGGGGGGGGTGCGGGGGGGCGGGGGGGGTGACAGGGGGGGTGGCGGTGCCGGTGGGCGAAGCCGAGCAGGTGGGCGACACGCTGAAGCTGGGGCTGGCCGTGGGGGTCATGGTGATGGTGGCCGTGGGCGTGGAGGTCCAGTTGGGCGAGGCCGTGGGCGAGGGCGTGATGCTGGGCGTGGGGCTGTTGGTGGCCGTGGGCGTGTAGTTGCAGGCGCCGCCCGAGGGCAGGGTGGAAGCCAGCAGCAGCAGCATGGGGCCCATCTGGTTGATGGCCGGCTCATTGCACTGGTAGTCGTTCCAATTGTCCTGCCACATGGCGCCCGGGGCGATGCCCTGCCCGGTCAGGTTGCTGTCAGTCTGGTTGGGCCCTCCGGTCACCAGGCCGGGCCAGGGAACCCCGCCATCCAGCCCCAGGTTCTGGGTGGCCACGCTCAGCCGGTTGTGGATGCTCATGGGGAACTTGCTGCCCATCTGGGTGACCATGGCGGTGCTGAACACGTTGCGGCCCAGCAGCCAGTGCAGGTTCTCCCAGGCGTGCTGGGTGTAGCTGGCGCTGGGAGCGATGGCATTGGCCACCAGCAGCACGCTGGCATAGCCGCCGGCCTTGGCCGTGCAGCCCCAGTAGTAGTCGTAATAAGAGAGGCTGTGCATGTAATTGGTGGAAGTGGCGCTGCCAAAGGCGCCCGGCTTGCTGGCAAGGCCGTTGGCCGCTGAGATGATGCGGCTCTTGACCGTGGCCTGCGCCGCGGCATTGATGCTGGGCTGGTTGGCGAAGTAGTAGGCAAAGCCGGCCAGGTCAGACACCTGGCCCCAGGAGGGCACGTTGCCGAAATTGGTGGGCTGGAAGATGGAGGAGTAGTTGTTCACGAAATAGGTGTTGTAGCCCGCGCCGCCCGTGGTGCGGAAGAGCTCAGCCGAGGCCCACAGGATTTCATCGGTCACCCCGCCATCACCATAGGAACCTGTGCATATGTTGCAAGGATTGCCGGTAGACGCAGCCGAAATGCCAGTGGCTGTGCCTGTAATCCAGCCAAAGGCCGACTGAGCCGCGCTTAGGCACTTGGCCGAGAACACCGGGTCAAAGGGCTGGTAGATGCGGGCCGCGCTGGCCATGACAGCCGCAAAATCAGCCGTAGCCGCCGTGGTCTTATAAGGCGCATACGGACATGTTCCACCTTGAGGAGGGCAATTGCCGTCGCCATTACCGCGCCCGATGATGAGGGTCTGGCCAGCATCATCATCCTCAGGCAGCACAAAGCTGCCAAACTGGGCCGTGGTGCATTTGTGGTACACGCCGCCGTCCGCCGGGTCCTGCAAGGTGAGCAGCCATTCCAGCGCCCAGCGCGATTCCTTCAGCAAGTCGGGCGTGCCGGCAGGGTTGTCATCCTGCGGAAGCCCCAAGTTCATGCAGCCCACCTGGTTGCCGTAGAGGTCCCAGGTCCAGAAGAAGAAGGCCAGGGTGAAGGCGGTGTTGACCGTGTAGCGCCCGTAGTCGCCGGCATCATGCCAGCCCTTGAGCGACATGACCGACTGGCCAGAGCGGATGGGGCCGGCCGAGGCGTCGTAGGCTGAGGTGCCGGTGTGGCAGGCCTGGTGGCTGTAGGCGCCATAGGTGGTGGTGAGGCTCACCGCCGTGCCGCAGCGCGCGCCATAGAATCCCTGCATCAGGGTCTTGTAGGCGCCGGTGTAGACATCATCCTTGATGACAAAGGGATAGCTGGTGAAGGCCGTGGAGCCGGCCAACACCCTGAGCGTGACGGCTCCGCTGCCGCCTGAATAGGCGCCGGTCAGCTTGATGGCGCAGATGGTGTCGCCTGTGCCGCCGCCATTGCCAGAGGTGCCATTGTCCCACACCGGATTGCTCAGGGTGCCGGAATCGAGCGTGTTGCTGGAGGCATCCAGCAGGGCCCAGGGCAGACCCGCGGCGCTGAAGGTGAGGCCCGCGGCAGCCGGTGAGAAGAAGGCCACCTGGGTCTCGCTGGCCTTGTAGCCCACCTGGTCAATGCGCAAAGCCGGGCTGGCGGCTGCGAGAGCCCAAGTGCTGGCGCCCAAGAACAGAGCTATAAGCAGTGTGCGCATATTCAGTCGTCTGCAAGTTGGAGGATTCAATCCTGCTGCTCAAGCCGAAGGATACACCCCTGTCAGGACTTTTTCCAGATTAATCTTCACTTTTGGCTCCAAGGCAGCTTAAAGATTCGGGATAGCGCCTCGCCAGCCAAGCATCGCGTCGAAGCTACTGCGCCACAAAAACAGTCACCAGCCTGCGGGTAGAGCGGTAGCCCTGGCCTTGCGCCCACACCGCCAGATAGGTGAGCCCCTTGCGCGGCAGCAGGGCTGGCGGCAGATCCACCGGCACCCAGCCATCCCTGGAGACTGCCTGGCTGGACTCAGCCATGCCCACCAGCGCCTGAGTGTAGCTGCGCACCAGCACATGGTCCACTTGGCCCCGGATGTGCACATAGAGCTTGCCAGCGCGCCCAAGCACAAAGGGATTGGGCACCACCTTGGCATCCAAGAGCTGCGGCGGGCCGGGCAAGGCGCTGGTGGTCGCGGCGCCTGGGCTGGCCGTGGCTGAGGCGGTGCCGCTTGGCCCTGCCGTGGCGGAGAGCGTGGGCGAAGCGCTCGGCGTCGCC
>CAYXCT010000151.1:2675-5493 GCA_964463435.1 uncultured bacterium
CGTGGGGCTGATGGTGGGGGTATCGGTGAGGGTGCTGCCCAACGGCACATCCGTGAAGCTGGGCGTGGCGCTGGCCGTGGCGCTTCCAGTAGCGCTAAGAGTGGCGGTGGGCGTGGAGGATAGAGTGCCGCTGGCTGTGGCCGTGGCGCTGAAGCTGGGGGTGGCACTGGCCGTGGCGCTGGCCGTGGCTGAGGGGCTCTGAGAGCTGGTGGCCGAGGCGGTGGGGGTGATGCTGGGTGTGTCCGTGGCCGTGCTGTCCGGCGGCACGTCCGTGAAGGTGGGGCTCTGCGACGGGCTGGCCGGGGCCGTGGCTGAGCGGGTGATGGTGGCGCTGGCAGTGCCGGTGGGCTCCGCCGTGGCCGAAGCCGTGGCTGAGGCCGACGCGGTCAGCGTTTCGGTGCGCGTGGCGCTGGGGCTAAAGCTGGGCGATGGCGTGGCCGAGGGGCTGGCCGTGCCGCTAGGCTCCGCCGTAGCCGTAAGCGTAGGCGAGGAGCTGAGGGTGGGCGAGGCCGAGCTGGTGGCGCTTGAGCTCAAGGTGCTGGTGGCCGTGGCCGTGGCCGAAGCCGTGCGGGTGGCGGTGCCGCTAGGGCTGGGGCTGGCCGAGGGCGTGGCAGTGCGGGTGGAACTGCTGGTGAAGGTGCCAAAGACCGTGGGCGTGCTGGTGCCGGTGCAGGGCGTGCCGCCTATCACTGAGATGCCCATCACCGTGGCGTTCTGGTTGCTGGAGCTGAAGACGATGTCAATGTGCCCCGCGGACGGGCTGATGCCGGCCACCACCAGGTCGCGAGCCACGTTCTTGCCCCCGCACCAGGTGTAAAGGTCCTGATTCAGCTCTTGGGCGCCGTTGATGGTGATGGTCTCATTGCGGTTGTTGGCCGTGGCATAGTTGGTCTCAGCCAGCTTGATGGTGACGGTGTAGGTGCCGGCCCCCACGTCAAAGCGGTACTGCTCCGTGGAGCCATAGCGCTCGGTCTCGTAGAGCCCAGGGTCATTGGTGTTGGTGATGGGCCCGGCCGAGCTGGTGGCCGTGCCCGCGGACCAGCTGACATAGCCGTAGCTGCCAATGGAATACTGCGTGTCAGCCCGCCACACCGCGCCCAGGCTGTCGGTGAAGCTGGCCGTGGTGGAGCCGCAATCCACCAGATAGGAGGAGGCGCAGGCATCGGGCGTGGGGATGCTGGTGGAGCTGGGGCTGGCCGAAGGGCTGGGGCTCAGGGTGGGGCTGGCGGTCCGCGTGGGCGAGACGGTGGGCGTGCGGCTGATGGTGGCCGAGGGCGTGGCGGTCCAATTGGGCGTGCTGCTGGGCGTCACGCTGGGCGTGCAATTCATCACGCCCACCACTTCAAGGCCCGCGATGGTGGCGCTGTAATTGGGCGAGGTGATGGTGATGATGATATGGCCGTTGCTGGGCGTGATGCCGGTGACCGTCACATCGTAGGCCACATTCTCGCCCCCGGCCTTGGTGAAGAGGTCGAAGCTTGCGACCTTGTTGACGCCGTTGATGGCCGCCGCCAGGCTGCGGTGGCCGGCGGTGCCGTAGTAGGTCTCGGCCCAGTGGAAGATGACCGAATAGGTGCCGCTGGGCACATCGAACTCATAGCCCACTGGGCACTGGTAGCAATAGCGCTCGGTGTTGTACACCGCTGCCGGGGCTGAGGCGCCGTTCACCGTGATGGTGCCGGTGGTGGTGCTGGCCGTGCCCGCGGCCCAAGTGACGTAGCCGTAGCTGCCCGAGGCGTACTGCTGGTCCGCGGCAAAGCTGCCCACTGCCGGCCCGCCGCCGCAATTGATGGCCCTGGACCAGGCGCAGGGGTTGGGCGTGGGCGTGATGGTGGGCGTGGGCGGCGGGGGGATGGGGTCCGTGAACTGGCCGTTCATCATCAGCATGCACAGCACGGCCCAGCTTTCCGCATAATAGACGCCGCCCACCAGGCAGCCGCCCGTGGCCACCGAGGCCATCTGGTCCCAGCAGTCGTTGACGAACTGCTGGTCGCTGCCAGCCATGGCCGCCACGCCGGCCGGGCCGATGAAGGGAGCGGACTGGCTGTAGGGGTAGTTGGTGCCCGTGCCCTGCAGGGTGGGGTTCCAGGGGATGGGCGTGCCGTTGGTGCCGTAGGTGTCCACGATGTTGGCCGCGCCAATGGCCGGGAAGAAGCTGTTCACCAGGTCCAGGTAGGCCTTGGCCCGGCTGTCGCTGAAGAAGATGTAGTCCTTGGCCAGGCGGAAGGGCGTGCGGCAAGAGTCGTATTGGTAGTTCTTGTACCAATCCGTGCTGGGCTCGGGCCCCATGGGCGTGAAGGGCGCGGTGGCCGCCGGGATGCCATTGGTGCCGTACCAGGCCGGCACCAGGCCGTTGCTGGTGTTGCCGTTGGTGCTGTTGATGCATGAATTGATGACCGTGTAGCTGGTGTCTGCCACCGTGTTCCAGGTGGTGTTGCCGCTGAACTGGGCAAAGACATGGTAGCTGGCCGGGTCAAAGTAGCTGGCATTGAAGGGCCCGCCCGTGCCGCCCCAGCCATCGCCATCCTTGACCGTGGTCCCCTGCACCTCATTGGCCAAGAAGTTGCCGATCATCGTATTGGCCAGGCTGGTGTAGTTGTAGGTGCCGCCATCCCCCCATTTGTAGTGGGCCAGGATGAGGCCCCAGATGACATCCTCATCCGCATCCGGCGCCGCGCCCGTGCCCGTGGCATTGGTGCCAGCCGCGTTGATGTACCAGTTCATGAGCCCGTTGCCATCCAGCCACTTGGCGGTGTAGGCCCATAGGCCGTTGAAGAGCGCCTGGTCGCCCATGTAAGCGGCGATCACCAGGCCATAG
>CAYXCT010000152.1:0-5460 GCA_964463435.1 uncultured bacterium
CGGCATCGATGTGCTGGTCAACAACGCCGGCGTCACCAAGGACGGGCTGATGATGTGGATGGGCGCGGCAGACTGGGACGTCGTGATGTCCGTCAGCCTGGATGGCTTCTTCAACGTCACCAAGTCCGTGCTGCCCAAGATGCTGGAGCGGCGCGCGGGCCGCATCGTCAGCATGGCCTCGGTCTCGGGCGCCATCGGCACCGCTGGCCAGGTCAACTATTCCGCGGCCAAGGCCGGCATCATCGGCGCCACCAAGGCCCTGGCCAAGGAAGTGGCCAAGCGCGGGGTGATGGTGAACTGCGTGGCCCCGGGCTTCATCGACACCGACATGATCCAGGGCCTGCCGGTCAAGGAGATCGTCAAGCTGATCCCCATGCAAGAGGTGGGCAAGCCCGAGGATGTGGCAGGCGTGGTGGGCTTCCTCTGCTCCCCCAAGTGCCGCTACGTCACCGGCCAGGTGATCGGCGTCAACGGCGGGGTGTGCTGAGGCGCTTTTGCAAGGCAGTCCCAAAGCAGGCAACGGGCCTTGGGCCCTCTTTCAGGAGGTTGGCATGCATCGTTTGATGGCGTTCGCGCTGGCTCTCACCCTGTCCCTTCCCGTGATGCTCTTTGCGCGCGCGGCGGCTGAGGATCAGGATGGCTACCTCACCCAGAACCTTTGGGTGGAGAAGGGCAAGGGCTACACCACCTACTTCTCCTCCATCGACTTTGATGTCATCCCGGCGGGCAGCCAGGTCAGCATCAGCAAGGTCAGCAAGAAGGGCTTTGTGCTGGACACCGGCGACCAGAAGTTCAAGTTCGAGTACATCGCCAAGCACTTTGACATGGACATCGATGAGTTCCTGGGCCGCTTGCTGTCAGACAAGAAGCCCTCGGCCAAATGGGCCGGCTTTTCGGCCCTGGACAAGCAGGGCATCAAGGACGGCAAGATCAAGGTGGGCATGAGCAAGGCCGCGGTGCTGGTGGCCGCCGGCTATCCGGTGGGCAAGTTCAACGATGTCAAAGCCGACCACTGGACCTATCAGCGCAACCGCTTCGTCCCCATCAATGTGCTGTTCGTGAACGGGAAGGTGAGCCAGGTCGGGAATGAGAAGTAAGGCACCCTGGGCCCTTGCCCTGCTGCTGGCGGCAGGGGCTCTCCTGGCGGAGGAGCCGCCCGCGCCCTTCTCGGGCGGGCGGCCGGCTGAGCTCTTCCGCATGGACAGCCGGGCCTCGGACAGCCAGGGCGACACCACGCTCCCCTTCGGCCTGCGCGCCGTGGGCGTGGGCATAGGCCATGCCCAGAACTGGTCGCCCAAGACCGACAGCATCATCTGGAACCAGGCCAGCCTCTTGCTGGTCTATGACCACGACCCCATCTTCCCCTACCGGCCCAGCCCGTCCATGCTGTGGCTGGTGGAGGCGGACGCGGGCGCCACCGAGCAGCCGGACAACAAGGCCGTGATCTCAGCCGGCATCCACGCCCTCTGGTCGCCCTGGCGGCCTGAGGGATGGCGGCCCTTCTTGAGCGGCGGCATCGGGGGCATCTACACCGACTGGCAGGTTGAGGGCCAGTCGCTGCGCGTCAATTTCAACCCCCAGGCCGGCCTGGGCGCCGAGATCGGCGGGCGCTGGCTCTTGACCCTGCGGGTGCACCATCTCTCCAATGCCGGCCTGTCCAGCCCCAATGTGGGCGTGAACAGCGTGCTGGGCATGATGGCCCTCTATCTCTAGAGCCCCATGCGCGAAGTCGCCATCACTGGCATAGGCCTGGTCTCGGTGCTGGGCACCGGCTGTGAGGCGGTCAGCCGCTCTTTGCGCGGGGGCGCCTGCGGCATCGTGGCTGACCCGATGCGCCGCGAGCTGGGCTTCAGGAGCCCCTTGACCGGCCAGGTGCAGGGCTATGCCCCGCCCAAGCTGGAGCTGCGCAAGCGCAAGACCATGACTGAGTTCGCCCAGCAGGCCTATCTGGCCAGCCAGGAGGCCCTGGGCCAGGCGGCCTGGGCCGAGGAGCAGCTGAGGAGCCCGCGCACGGCCCTGGTCATCGGCAATGACAGCAGCAGCCTGGCCAATTGGGGGCCGGTGGACACCACCCTGCGCGAGAAGAGCACCTTCTCCATCGGCGCGGCGGCCGTCTTCCAGGCCCTCAACAGCACGGTGACCATGAACCTCAACGCCCTGCTGGGCAACCAGGGCGCCAGCTTCACGCTCTCCGGCGCCTGCGCCAGCGGCGGGCACGCCATCGGCCTTTGCCGAGACTGGATCAGCCTGGGCCGCCAGGACCGGGCCGTGTGCGGCGGAGCCCAGGAGCTCACCTGGCAGGGCGTGGCCAGCTTCGATGCCACCAATGCCTTCAGCCTGCGCGCTGCTGAGCCGGCCCTGGCCTCGCGCCCCTTTGACGCCGGCCGCGACGGCCTGGTGCCCTCGGGCGGCGCGGCCCTGCTCTGCCTCGAGAGCCTGGATGCCGCCAAAGCGCGCCAGGCCAAGGTCTGGGGCCTGGTGCGCTCCTGGGCCTTCTCCAGCGACGGCTCGCGCGGCGAGGGCAAGAACCTGGCCCTGCCCACGGGCGAGGGCCTGGAGCGGGCCATGCGCGAATGCCTGGAGCTGGGCAAGGCCCGGCCCGGGGATGTGGACTACATCTGCGCCCATGCCACCAGCACGCCCCTGGGGGACGCGGCCGAGGCGCGGGCCATCCACAATGTCTTCGGCCCGGATGGGCCCCCGGTCTCTTCGCTGAAAGGCCACACCGGGCATGAGATGTGGATGGCGGGCGCGGCCCAGGCCGCCTATACCTGCCTGATGGCCCGGGGCGGCTTCATCGCGCCCAACCTGAACTTTGAGCGCCAGGAGGAGGGCGCCTTGCGCATCGCGGCCTTGAGCCGCCTGCTCCCGCGGCCTCCGCGCCTGGCCCTGCTCAACTCCGCCGGCTTCGGCGGCACCAATTCCTGCCTGCTGCTGGATTTCAATGGCTGCTGACATCATCGTGGTGGGGGCTGGCGTCACGGGGCTGGCTTCCGCCGCGCTGATGGCCCAGCATGGCCGCAAGGTGGCGCTGGTGGAGCAGGCCCGCACCACCGGCCCGCTGCTCAGGCGCTTCCGGCGCGGCGACGCCTGGTGCGATGCCGGCCTGCATTACAGCGGCGGGCTCGGCCCGGGCAGCAGCGTTGAAGTGCTGATGGGCTACTTGGGCATGCCGGGCTGCCTGCGCTCGCGGCCCATGGACCCGCAGGCCTTTGACCGCTTGTGGCTGGAGGGCCGTGAATACCCCATGCCGGTGGGCTTTGAGCCCTTGCGGGCCAGGCTCAAGGCTTGGTTCCCCGGCGCTGAGGCGGCCGCGGATGCCTATGTGGATTATGTGCAGGGCCTGATGCGGCGCACGCCCTATGTCAGCTTTGACTTGGGCTACGAGTCCTTCACCACCGAATACCGCGTGAGCGAGACCCTGCAGGATTTTCTGGCCTCGCGCGGGGCGCCCCAGGCCATGATCGACCTGCTGGGCGGCCACGGCCAATCGCTGTACGGCGCTCCCGCGGACGAGGCCCCGGCCTTTGTGCACGGCTTGGTGATGGGGCCCTTCTTTGAGGACCCGCGCACCCTGGAGGACGGCGGGGATGAGGTGCTGGCGGCCTTTGATGCCCGGCTGGCCGAGCTGGGCGTGGAGGTGGCCTGCGGCGATGGCGTGGCGCAGGTGGAGTCCAATGAGGCCAAGGCCTTCAAGGCCGTGACCCTGGAGTCTGGGCGGCGCATCGAGGCCGGGGCCTGCATCTTCACCGCCCACCCCAAGCTGCTGGCCAGGCTCATCCCGGCAGGCGGGGCGGTGAAGCCCGCCTACTTCAGCCGCCTGCAGGCCCTGGAGGACACCGAGGCCGCCTTCTCGGTCTATCTGGATGTGGCGGCTGTGCCGCCTGCCTTGCAGGGCGGCAATGAGTACCATTTCTACCGCGATGCAGAGGGCCGCCAGCGCATCTTCGGCATCATGGTCTGCCCGCCCGCAAAGAAGGGGAGGCGGGCCTTGTGCCTGAGCATCAGCCCGGGCGCGGCGCTGCCCAGCCTGCAAGAGTACCAAGCGCGCGGGCCGGCCTACCAGGCCTTCAAGCAGGGCTTGGTGGAGGAGTGCCTGGCCCTGTTCCGGCGCTGCCATCCCCAGGCGGCGGCCGGGGCCAAGGTGCTGTGCGCGGCCACCCCGCGCACTTACGAGGATTACACCCGCAGCGTGAACGGCTCGGCTTATGGCGTTAAGCATTCCGCGCGGCAGATCAACCTGAACCCCATCACCAGCATCCGGGGCTTCTACCTGGCGGGGCAGGGCATCCACTTCCCGGGCCTGATGGGCACGCTCATCTCGGCGTTCCTGACCGGCTCCAACATCCTGGGCATGCAGAATCTCTGGGAGGAGGTCGTCGCTTGGCGCAAAGAGTCTATGTGACCGGGATGGGCGTGGTCTCGCCCTTTGGGGTGGGGCTGGCAGCCCTGATGCAAGGCTTGGATGCCGGCGCCTCGGCGGTGGCCAACATGAAGGCTGCCTGGGAGCCCCATCTCAAGGACCTGCAGTGCTGGGTGGGCGCCCCGGTGCCCGAGGGCGCGCTGGACCCCAAGCGCATCCCCCGCACCTTCCGCCGCAGCATGGGCTTGACCGCCCAGATGGCCTATTTCGCGGCTGGCGAGGCCCTGGAGCAGGCCGGCTTGGGCGAGGAGGAGCGCGCGAGCGGGCGCTGTGGGGTGGCCTTTGGCAGCACCACTGGCAGCGTGCACAGCCTGGCCAATTTCTTTGAGCGCTACTACAAGGATGTCAGCCTGCGCGACCTGCAGTCGGGCAGCTTCTTCCAGGTGATGAGCCACACCTCGGCCGCCAACCTGGCCCATGCCTACGGCCTGCGCGGCCGGGTCTTCTCCACCGACTCGGCCTGCTCCTCGGCCAGCCAGGCCATCGGCCTCTCCTTTGAGGCCATCGCCGAGGGCCGGCAGGACATCATGCTGGCTGGGGGCAGCGATGAGCTGCACCCCCTGGTCTCGGGCAGCTTCGACCTGGTGATGGCCAGCTCCATGCGCTTCAACGACACGCCCCACCTCACCCCCCGGCCCTTCGACCGCCGGCGCGATGGCACGGTCTGCGGCGCCGGTGCCGGCTGCATCCTGCTGGAGGGCGAGGATTCCATGCGCCGCCGCAAGGCCCAGCCGCTGGCCGAGGTGCTGGGCTTCGACACCGTGGCGGATGGCGCCAACCTGGCCCAGCCCAACCGGGAGAGCATCACGCGCTGCCTGCGCCAGGCCCTGGAGGCCGCCCGCGTCTCCCCTGGCCAGGTGGGTTACGTCAACGCCCACGCCACAGGCACCGAGCAGGGCGACGCGGCCGAGGCAGCCGGCATCGCCGAGGTGCTGGGCGCCAAGGTGCCAGTCTCGGGGTTCAAGGGCGCCATCGGCCACACCACCGGCGCCAGCGGCGCGGTGGAGCTGGCAGCGGCCCTGGCCAGCATGCGGCGC
>CAYXCT010000153.1:0-5448 GCA_964463435.1 uncultured bacterium
AGGAAGGTCAAGCCGGCCACCAGCACCACCGCGTGGTAAGGGTTGAGGCCCGCGAGCACCAGCAGGCCCCCGGCCAGCGGGGGGACCTGGCTGTAGAACTGGAAGATGGGGTAGCGCGACAGCCCGGGGCAGGGCTTTAGCTGGGCATGCGGCATCACGCGCAGGGGGAACTGGCCCTCCAGCAGCCCTTGCGCCGCGGCCTGGGCCATGCTGCTGTGGTCAATGATTGAATCATCCTCAATCGATTGCTGCACTTGGCCCCAGGGCGTGCCCAGCATAGCCACCAAGCTGCAGGCCAGTGCCAAGGCAAGCGCCCAATCCATCTTCGTGGCCTTGAAGCTCATTGGCTTCCCTCCCCGGCTTTGACCCAACGCTGCCATATGGCATAGACAGCCAAGAAGGCTAAGAAAAAAACCCAGGCTAGGCCCGACACCCAATTGGCCCAGGGCAGCCCGTGGAAATGATAGCGGACGTCATCATTCCCGGCAGGCAACCGCACTGCCAGCCGCACCCCGACCCGGCCATATTCTGCAGGCCGCCCATTGATGCTGAATTCATAGTAACCCGGATACCAGAAGCAAGGCAGCAGCAGAATGGTACCCTGCTCCACCCCATCCAGGCGCAGGCGCACCTGAGGCCCCATTTCGACCGACTTCAGACGCACCGATCTGTCTTGCGCAGACACCTCAAATTCCCGGCGAGAATCGAAGCTCCGAAAACGCCCAAGACCCAGCTCAGCCTCCCATGGCCCATTGAGAGACACGGTATACGCCTCCTCGCCGATGGGAACCCGGCTCACTTCAAGGCCCTGCCATGCCTCCTGGGGCCTGACCGGGATGGAGCCCTCGGAGTCCATATCCCAAACCACAAGCAGGGACATCAGCAGCAGCAGGGCAAGCACCCACCGATAGTGGCTCTGAAGAGCCAGCCATCCCTCGGCCGCCGGCAGGGCCCCCGCCAGGCAGACAAAAACCAGCAGGCGATAAGGGAATTGAATGGCGTTGAGCGGGCCCAACAGGCTCCAGATTGGCACAGGCGCCCACACCATAAAGAGCGCCAACCCTGCCAGCATCAACAGCAAGCTGTTCCTGCGGCTGCGCGATAGGAAGAGCGCAACAATCCAGCCTGCCCATAGCAGCACACCCACCTGCAGCCCTAAATTATCTATGGAGCACTGCGGAGCCCAGACCCGCCAGGGGCTGAACAAGACCCAGAGCGGCGTCAGGTTGGCGGCTTCTTGAGCATGAAAGGTGCTCGCCACGACCATATGAGGACCCAACACCAAGCCGGGGACAAGGAACCAAGCCGACAGGGCCAGACCCGCGGCATAGGCACCTCCGGCGCGCAGCAGGCCACGCCAATTGCCTGGGGGTAGCGCCATCCCCAGCGCTAAAGCAGCCATAAAAAGCATGCCAAAGGCGTTGAAAAGCGGATGCGAATGCATGAGCAACGCCCAAGCAAAGGCCCCGCCAAAAAACTCCCGCCAATCCAGGCCTTGGACAAGACGCCAAGTGGACGCTGCGACCCAAGGCAAAAATGCGAATGCCGCCAGCTCAGAAAGCGCCGCGCGCGCATGCCAATCGGTCAAATGATAAGGCGCCAGGGTGTAGAGCGCAGCCGCCAACAGCGAGGCAGCTGCGGAACCGCCGGCACAACGGGCCAAGCGGCGCATCCCCATGAAGCCAATCGCAAAGAGCAAAGCCGCCACCATAACGACCGCATGATAGGGATTAAAGCCAGCCAGGACCAGCAAGCCGCCCAACAAAGGCGGCGCTTCACTGTAGAACTGAAAGATGGGATAGCGCTCCAAGCCCGGGTATTGCTTCAACCACGCGTGGGGCATCTCCCGCAGGGGAAAACCACCCTCTGCGAGGGATTGCGCTGCTGCCTGGGCAAGGATTACATGGTCCGCCACATAGAGGGCTGTGTGTGGCAGCCGCGTCCAGGGCGTGCCCAGCATGGCCAGCAGGCTAAAGGCCAGCGCCAGGGCCAGCGCCCAAGCGGGCGACTGGGCTCGCTCCTCCCATGCCGGGCTCATCCCCATGTCCGCTCCCCCCTCATCATGACGCCATCCACCAGTCAGACCCCTCCACCATGCCCCGGCCCGCGGCCCAGGCGCGGATCTCGGGCTTGGCGCTGGCATCGCCCACGCAAGCCAGCATGGGCCCAGGCAGGATCTTGGGCGCTTCCGATGCCTTGAGCACTGGCGCCCCGTGCATGCGGGTGGCCGGCATGCTGTCCAGGCAGATGCCAAACGCCACCTCGGCCCCGGCCTCTTGGAGCGAGCGCACCAGCATGCGGGCCCGCTCGCCGGCCCCGTACACCACGCAGGGCCGGCCCTGGCAGAGCATGGGCTGGATGAAGCGGGCCTTGAGGCTGAAGAAAGCCTGGCGCCGGTAGCGGGCATGCAGCCGCGAATGGCGGCGGCTGTGGTCGCGCCACTCAAAGAGGGTGCCCGGCGCCTTGGCCAGGCCCCAACCGGCCCGGGCCAGGCGCAGCAGCAAGTGGTAGTCCTCGGGCAGGCCGTCATCCCGGTAGCCGCCCACGGCCAGCGCCGCCTCGCGCCGGAGCATCCATGTGGGGTGCGGCAAAGGGCATTCCACGAAGAGCTCGCGCGCGATGGCCTCGGCCGTGGCCAGGCCGTTGGCCCAGGCCGCATAGGCCGCGTAGCCCGCGCTGAGCGGCCCGCTCTCTGAGATCATGCGGAAGCCGCAGCCCGCCAAGCCCAGGCGGGCATCCCCATCCAGCAGGTCGGCCTGGGCTTGCAGGCGGCCGGGCAGGCAGAGGTCATCGGCATCCATGCGGGCGACATAAGGGGCGCGGCAGAGCTCGAGGCCCTGCTGCAGCAGGCCCGGCAGGCTGGGAGCCTGGGGCAGGCTCAACACGCGCAGGCGGCTGTCGCTGAGAGCGGCCTGGCGCAGGATCTCAGCGCTGCCATCCTGGCTGCCATGCTCCAGGGCCAGCACCTCAAAGCCGCCCTCCAGCTGCTGGCTCAGCACGCTGCCCAGGCAGGCCTTGAGCCAGGGCTCCGCATCGCGCACGGGCAGCAGCACGGAGGCGCGGGGGGCATGGGTCATTTGAGGGCCGCGCATTTCCCAAAGTCATTGGCCTTCTCATCCCGCCGCGAGGTGGCGCTGAGGCGGTAGATGTAGACGCCGGAGGCCACCGGCCGGCCGGCCCGGTTGCGGCCGTCCCAGAAGAGCTGGTTGTTGCCAGCATGCCCCCACACCGGGTCCAGGTCCCGCACCGCCTCGCCCGACACGTCCCAAACGCGCACCTCCACCCGCGCATCCACCGACAAGAAGTAGGTGAGCCAGACGCCCTGGCCGCCAAAGGGGTTGGGGCTGGCCGGGTAGAGGTGCAGGATCATGGGCCAGGGGGTCTCGGTGCAGCTGGGCGTGATGGTGGCGCTGCAGCTGGGCGTGGCGCTGGGCGTGGCGCTGGGCGTGGCCGTGCGCGTGGAGGAGGCGGTGGGGCTGCTGCTGGCCGTGGCTGTGGCGGTGCTGGTCTGGCTGGGCGTGGCCGTGGCGGTGATGGTGGGGGTGGGGCTCATGGTGCTGGTGCAGCTGGGCGAAGGGTAGAAGACCTTGGCCAGGTTGGAGCTGGTCTGCGAGACCCCATCCGCGGACACATAGCCCGTGTTGCTGATCCAGCCATTGTAGGCCGAGGTGACCACGGCGCTGAAGCAGGCCTGATAGCTGCTGCCATAGCCCAGGGAGCTCAAGTCCCATTCCAGGGTGTTGCCGGTGAGCGTGGCCGGGGAATAGGTGCCAGCCACGGGCGCCAGCTCGGCGGGCATGGGGTCGGTGATGACCACATGGGTGTAGCTGCCGATGGACTTGCCCAGGCTGCTGAGCAGGCCGCTCCAGTCAGCGGTCTGGATGTCCAGCCAAGCCCCTCCGGTGGCTGCGGCGATGACCTGCGGCGAGGCTGCCGCATAATAGGGGTAGTCGGTGTCAATGTCCGTGCCTATGTCATCCACCACTATGCCTTGGCCAGCCAGCGCGGCTGCGGTGAAGGTGATGGATTGCAGGGCCTGCCCGGGCAGCAGCACGGGGAGATACGGCTCTTCGAGGCAGTGCACCGCCGCGTCCGTCACAATGATCATGGTCCGGGAGGCTCCAGGCCTCCAGCCCAAGGAATCCCCCGCCTCCAGCCCTTCCAATCCGGCTTCAGGCCAATCGCCGCCGCCGCCGCAGGCGATCCCATTGACCCATGAGAGGAACTGCGCATCGCCGGACGCCCAGCCATAGGCCGTGATGGTGTCGGCAACGCCGCCGTTGGCGAGGTTCTCGGTCAAAGGGTCCTGGAAGGTGACCAGGCCTTGCCGGTAATCAATGCCCTGGCTGGCCAGCTGGCCGGTGAAGGTGCTCAGGTTGCTCTTGATCGAAACGATGACGGTCCCCATCGAGGAGGTGTTGTCGATGACCCAGACGATGTCCGCCTCAGCCGTGGCCGTGGCGGCGTTCAGGGTCAGGCACACGGTCACCGTGTCGCCCACCGCGGCCACCGCGGGCTGCACCTGCTTGCTGAGCGCCAGCGGCGGGCCGCCCGCGGGCAGCAAAGCAGGCAGCAGCGCCAGCGTTGTGATGGATCCTAGGATGAGCCATGCTCGGGCCGGCATATTCCCCCTCGCGATTGAGATGAGATGCGCACCCTTTATAGAGCATGAAACATCGGCTTTATTCTGCCCGCTTCAGCCTTGCCGCTCTTGGCAGGGCTTTCAGCTGGCGCAGGGCCGAGAGGCCCTCGGGCCAGGCCGGGTCCAGGCTGAGCCCCTGGCCATAGGCCCGCAGCGCCTCATCCACCTGGCCAGAGAGATAGAGCGCTTTGCCCAGATTGCCCCAGCTGGCCAGGTCGCGGGGGTCCAGGGCCAGGGCCTGCCGCAGGCACTGCAGGGCCTCAGGCAGGCGGCCCTGCTGGGCCAGGCACAGGCCCAAGCCAGCCCAGGCCGCGCTGCTGGAGGGCAGCCGCGCCAGGCTGGCCCTGAAGGCGGCCTCAGCCTCGGCCTGGCGGCCCAGGCTGTTCAAGGCCAGCCCCAGCTGCAGGCCGTGCTCAGGGTCTCCTGGCTCCAGGCCCATGGCCTTCTGCAAGCCAGGCAGGGCCGCGCCAGGCTGGCCCTGCGCCATGGCGTTCATCCCCTGATGAAAGGCGTGGTCGGCCACCATGCCGCGGCTGAAGGCGAAGGCCGCGGCCAGGCACAAGAGCAGGCCGGCCAGGGCCAGCGCCCGCGCTCGGCCCGGGCCGAGCGCCCAGCCGGCGCCGCCGCAGGTGCACCGGGCCCAGCCCAGCAGCAGCCAGAACCCGGCCGCGCTCGGCACCACGGAGAGCGGAAAATGCATCAGCCCGTGCAGGGCCAGGCCCAGCAGGCCGGCGGACAGGGCCACGGCCGTGCTTCCGCGCCGCTGCCAGAGCCCGGCCAGGGCCAGGCCCAGGCAGAGCAGGTAG
>CAYXCT010000154.1:0-5439 GCA_964463435.1 uncultured bacterium
CTCGCGCTCAATGCGCTCCAGCCAGGGCGCGGCGGCCTTGGCGCTGCGGGCCTGGGCCGCCTCGCGGGCTGAGCCCAGGATGACGGCCAGGGGGTTGTTGATCTCATGCGCCAGGCCGGCGGCCAGCTGGCCCACGGTGGCCAGGCGCTCGGCCTCGGCCAGGCGCTTCTCGGCCGCCAGGGCGCGGCCATGGGCCTTCTCGCGCTCCAGCTGCTGGGCCTTCAGCTCCTGAGCCAGGCTCTTGAGGGCCGCGGCCAGGTGGCCCACCTCATCGCGGCTCTCGAAGCCGGTGAAGTCGGCCGGGTCCAGCCCCTGCTTCTCGCCCAGGCGCACGGCCTGGGCCAGGCGCTCCAGGGGCGCGGTGATGGCGCGGGCCAGCAGCAGGGCCAGGGCCACGGCCAGGGCCAGGGCCAGGGCCAGGTAGAGGCTCAAGAGCCGCAGCATGCGCCGGGCCGGGGCATAGCATTGGTCGGCGGTCTGGCGCACCATCACGCCCCAGTTGAGGGACTCGATGCGGTTGTAGGCCGCCAGCAGCCAGCCCTGGTTCTCGCGGCCCTGGTACTCCTTGAAGAAATGGTCCTGGTTCTTCTTGATCAGCTCCCCCACGTCCGGCGGCGGCGGCACGCCCGGGCTGGGGCCGCGGCCCGAGGGCTTGAGCAGGGCGGTGCCGTTCTCATCCACCAGGTAGGCGAAGCCGGCTTGGCCCAGCTCTATGTTCTCCACGCTGATCCCCAGGCTGGTGAGCAGGACCTCGCCGGCCAGCACCGCCTGCACCTTGTTGTTGCGGATGATGGGCACGCCCAGCAGCACGGCGGTGTCGCCGGCGGCGATGGCATAGGGCTCGCTGAAGAAGGCCGGGCTGGGCTCGGTGCTCTGGTCGAAGTCAACGCAGAAGGCGCGCAGGCCGGCGCGCCCGGGCAGGGAGCCGGCCCCCAGCAGGGGGGACTGCAGCAGCACCCGGCCCTGCGGGCTCAAGAGCACCAGGCTCTCAAAGACCTGGTTGGCGGCAGCGGCCAGGCTCAAGGTGCGCTGCAGCGAGGCCAGGTCCATGTGCTTGGCGTCCGCCCGGTCGGCCAAGGCCTCCAATTCCTGCAGGCTGTGGCTGACGTTGCCGTCCACGGTGGTGGCCAGGCTCTTGGCCAGGGCTTCCTGGCCCTCCTGGGCCGCCTGGCGCAGGGCGCCGTAGGACCGGTAGACCATCCAGGCGCCGGGCAGGCCTGCTCCCAGCACGGCCAGGGCGATCATCACCGCGGTCAGGCGCGCCTGCAGGCTTCCGAAAGTGGGCAAGGGGATCAAGGCTCCTCCAAAGGGCGGCCCCATCATAACCCAGAGCGGGCCCGGGATAAAGCCTGGTGCTTGCAAGCCTGGGCCTGAGCGCCCATAATGTCAGGGGCCCGAATTAACCTGGCCGTGATCTTGGCCCAGGGGCCTTCACTTACGATGAGGCCATGTTCGAGACTTTCCCCCATGAAAGGAAGGACCGCCCCATGGACACGATCTTGGTCGTGGATGACGAGCGCGACATCACGGATCTGGTGGCCTACAACCTCAACAAGGCGGGCTTCAAGAGCGACAAGGCCCATGACGGCGCCGAGGCCCTGCGCCTGGCCCAGGCCAGGCCTCCCCGGCTTGTCATCCTCGACCTCATGCTGCCCGGCATGGATGGCCTGGAGGTCTGCCGCCGCCTGCGCGCCGAGGCGCGCACCCGCAGCGTGCCCATCCTGATGCTCACCGCCAAGGGCGAGGAGACCGACAAGGTGGTGGGCTTGGAGGTGGGAGCGGACGACTACCTCACCAAGCCCTTCAGCCCCCGCGAGCTGGTGGCGCGGGTGCGGGCCCTGCTGCGCCGGGCCAAGCCCTCGGACCAGCCCATGGAGGCCGCCCGCTTTGAGGTGCCGGGCCTGAGCCTGGATGAGTCCAAGCACGAAGTGCTGGAAGGGCAAGCCGGTGGAGCTGACCGCCAAGGAGTTCTCGCTGCTGGCCTACCTGGGCACGCGGCCCGGCCGGGTGGTCACCCGCGACACCCTGTTGGACCAGGTGTGGGGCATGGACAGCGATGTGGAGACCCGCACCGTGGACGTGCACATGCGGCGCTTGCGCGAGAAGCTGGGCGCGGCTGCCCAGTACCTGGGCACCGTGCGGGGGGTGGGCTATAAGTTCAAGGAAGGATGAGCGGCGGATGACTGAGACAAAAAAGGCGGCCCCTCGGGGCCGCCTTTTTTGCGCCTTGGGCTTTTCAGCGGGGCGCGGGCACGATGACTCGAAGCCGGCCCTTGAGCAGGCTCACATCGATGGGCAGGTCGCCGGCCGGCTCACCATCCACGTGGTAGGGCATCAGGGAGCCATCCCCTGATTCCAGCCGCAGGGAGGTGGCCTGGCCGTATTCGGCGATGCCCAGGCGCCGGCCCTTGAAGAGGCTGGGCAGGGACGCGGCCAGGCTCCACAAGGGCTGGGGGCCCACCCACACCAGGTCGAAGCGGCCATCCGAGGGGTCAGCGCCCGGCGCGATGCGGGCCTGCATGCCGTACTGCTCGGTGTTGGCCAGGGCCAGCAGGTAGGTGCGCTTGGCGATCTGGCCCTCCTCCCAGCAGGCACGCACCAGGCTGGGGCGGAAGCCGGTGAGGGACATGGCCCCGGCCGCCGCGTAGCGCAGCAGGCCGCTGACCTTGCCCAGGGGCCTCAGGCGGTTGGCGGCGCGGGCCACCCAGGCGTCCATGCCCACGCCCAGCAGGTTGACGAAGCAGCGCTCGGCGCCCCCCGCCCGCACCAGGCCCACATCAATGCGGCGCTCGGCCCCGGCCTTGAGCACCTCGCAGGCCTGCAAAGGGTCCAGGGGGATGCCCAAGCCGCGGGCAAAGCCGTTGCCGGTGCCATGTGGCACAAGCCCCAAGCGTGTGCGGCTGCCGGCCAGGCCGCTTGGGCCCTCGTCGCTGCCCAGGCCCAGCAGCCCGGCCGCGGCCTCGTTGATGGTGCCGTCCCCGCCCACCACCACCACGGCATCCAGCCCCAGCACCGCGGCCTCATGGGCCAGGCGCCCGGCTTCGCCCGGGCCACGCAGCACGCAGACCTCGGTCAGCACCGGGTGGCCGTCAAATTCGCGGTAGATGAGGTCCAGCGTATGCTTGAAAAAGCGCAGCCCGGCGGCAGGGTTGATGAGAAAGCGGTAGGTGGGTCGCATGGCGCTCCAGAAAGGTGAAGCGCCATGATGCGGCATCTGGGTTACAGCTGTGTGACAGGACCATCAAATGGCCAAGGCGCTTGGGTGCGGAATTAACCTTCCTGTAACCTTTCCATGAAGCGCGCGAAATCATGGCACCGTATGGTTCCATAAGAATATGGAGCGAACTCAGAGGGGACATGTTCGATTTTCTTGAGAGTGCCAAGGTGCGGTCCTTGGAAAAGGGGCTGGAAGAGGCCCGCCAGCTCTTGCAGCAGGCCAGCGAGAGCTTTGAGGCCCGCTATTCCCGCCTGGAAGGCGTGCTGCGCGGCATGAGCGAGGGGGTGCTGGCCGTGGATGCCGCTGGCCGGGTCAGCTACCTGAACCCGCGCCTGGAGGAGCTCTTTGACCTGAAGGCTGGCCAGGCCCTGGGCCGGCCGCAGATGGAAGTGCTGCGCGACGCCGGGGTCAATGCCTTGCTTGGCGAAGCGCTCAAGGGCCGCCAGCCCGCGCCGCGCGACCTTTTGGTGCTGCGCCCCAGCGAGCGCACGTTCATGGTGCAGGCCACCCCCTTGGGCCCGGTTGAGAAGCCCGCGGGCGCCGTGGCCGTGTTCCTGGATGTGACCCAAGAGCGGCGCCTGCAGGCCATGCGCAGCGAGTTCGTGGCCAATGTCTCGCATGAGCTCAAGACCCCGCTCACCGCCATCCGCGCCTCGCTGGAGACCCTGGCCGACGGCGCCCTGGAGGACCCGGGCGTCAACCGCAGCTTTTTGCAGAAGGCGCTGCGCCACACCGAGCGCCTCACCGCGCTCATCGACGACCTGCTGGTGCTCTCGGGCATCGAAGACCGCCAGCGCCGGGGGCAGGTGGAGGCGCAGGGGCGCTCGGCGCTGGCCGAGGCCTATGCCGCGGCGGCCAGCCTGGTGGAGGGCAGGGCTGCCCTGCGCAAGGTGGTGGTGCAGGCGGCCTTTCCCTCGGGCCTGCCTGAGGCGGCCATGAACCTGGAGAGCCTGACCCGCGTGCTGACCAACCTGCTGGACAACGCGGTCAAGTACTCGCCGGAGGGCGGATTGGTAAAAGTGGAGGCCGAGGCCCTGGGAGCCGCCGGGCTCAGGGTCCAGGTGCCTGGCATAGCCCCCGCGGACCAGCAGCGCCTCTTTGAGCGCTTCTACCGGCCGGACAAGGCCCGCTCGCGGGAGCTGGGGGGGACCGGCTTGGGGCTCTCCATCGTCAAGCATCTTGTGGAGAGCGTGGGGGGCCAGGTGGGCTTGAGCTCGCAAGTGGGGCAGGGAAGCACCTTCTGGCTCATCCTGCCCCAGGCAGATGCCGCTGAAGAGCCTCCCCTTTAGGGAGGCTCTTTTTACTTGAGCTTCACGCGGGCTTGGCCTGCTCGTCATGCGCGCGGGCTAGGATGCTTGGACCTAGGGGAGGCAGGATGCCATCGATCTTCACACATTTCATGATCGCGGAAGCCGCCTTGGAGCGCCTGCCGGCGCCCCTGGCCGCGGCCTTGCGCAACCATGGCCGGCCCTATTACCTGGGCAGCGTGGCCCCGGATTTCCCCTACTTCCAGGTGCTGATGGGCTACCGGGGCCTGGCCATGAACAGCCAGGCCGCGGCCATCACCCACCACCTTGAGGAGACCCTGCTGCACTGGGTGGGCGGCCTTCCCAAGGGCGAGGGCGGCGCCTGGGCCGGCCGCTTCCATGACCAGGGGGCGCGCGGCCTGCTCCAGTCATGGATGGACCGGGTGCCGGAGGAGAGCGATGGCAGCCTGCGCAGCGCTGGCGTGGCCGCCTTCCTGATGGGCATGCTCAGCCATGTGGCAGCGGATGAGAGCCTGCATCCTTCGGTGGAGGCCGACAGCGGGGACCCTCTGAGCTTTGAGGGCCGCAGCCGGCACCGCCAGATAGAGACTGAGCTTGATTTCAGGCTGCTCTGCCTGCGCCAGCATCCTGGCCTGGAAGCCTACCCGGCGGACCTGGCCGCGCGCTGGGTGGGGCATCCCGGGGACGAAGCCGGGTTCTTCCCGGGCTGGCTGGCCCAGGGCCTCGCCGCCTGCAGCGGCATCCCTGAGAAGACCTGGGCCAGCTGGTCGGCCGGCTTTAGGCGCGGGCTGGCCCTGCTGGACCACCCCATGTCGCCCATGGTGGCGGCGCAGCGCGGGGCCATGGCCACGGGCTGGCAGAGGGAGGGGGATTCCTACCTGGAGCGGCATGTGCCGGCTGCCGAGCGGGATGTGTCCGCGGCGCTGGCCGAGGCCCGCAGCCCGCGCGCCCTTC
>CAYXCT010000155.1:0-5438 GCA_964463435.1 uncultured bacterium
ATGCCACGGGCGCGCTCACCTGGTGGGCCGTGGCCCAGTGCGCGCCTGGCCCGGCCGTCAACCAAGCCAGCGTGGACCGCGATGAGCCCACCGGGGCGGTGGCTTCCAACATCGTGTCCCTGGCCCTCACGCCCTGCCCGCTGACCGCCACCGACACCAGCACCATCACCGCCACCTGCACCCGCACGCCCACGCCCACCAGCACCTCGACCCCCACGCCCACCAGCACGGACACGCCCACCTTCACCCAGACCGTCAGCCCCACCTCCACCAGCACAGACACGCCCAGCGCCACCAGCACGGCCACCAGCACCGACACCGCCAGCGTCACGCCCACCTTCACCCAGACCTCCACCATCACGCCCGGCAACTCTCCCACGCCCACCAGCACCTTCACCATCACCTCTAGCTCCACCGACACCCCCACCGTGACCTTCAGCGCCACGGCCACCGACACCAGCACTCAGACCGTCACCAGCACCTGCACATCCACCGCCACCCAGTCTGTGACCGCCAGCTGCACCGCCACCCAGACGCTGACCAGCACTTGCACGGCCACGGCCACCCAGAGCGCCACGGCCACGGACACCAGCACTCAGACCGTCACCAGCACCTGCACATCCACATCCACCCAGAGCGTGACCGCCAGCTGCACCGCCACGGCCACCGACACCCGCACCCAGACGCCCACCTTCACCATCACGGCCACGCGCACCAGCACTTGCACGGCCACGGCCACCAGCACGGCCACCAGCACTTGCACGGTCACGCCCACCAGCACCATCAGCCCCACAGCCAGCAGCACGCCCATCCCGGTGCCCTATGCCATCACCGTCTCTGTCTACAATTCCGCCGGCGAGGTGGTGCGCAGGGTCTATGACGGCAGCATCGCGGCCATCCCCGCTGGCTTGACCATCTCGCCCATCCCTGGTCAGCCCGGCGCCGTCATCATAGGGCTGGGCGCCCTCCTGGGCAGCGGGGGCCAGTCGCTCGCCTGGGACGGGGACAATGACCAGGGGCAGGCGGTGGTGGACGGGGTGTACACCATCAAGGTGCAGATCGAGGACAACTTCGGCCGCATCACCACGCTCAACCAGCAGGTCTACACCTCGCATCCGCCAGCGGAATATCTTGCCATCTATGCCCCCTCTGGCGAGGAGGTGCAGCGCATGCCCTTGACCCGCGCCAATGGGGTGGCCACCGATTTCCGCATGTCGCAGGATGTCTGGGCCTGCGCTGCAGACCCTGCCACGGGCAAGGCCCTGCAGGCCTTGAAGATCACGGTGTATGGGGAGAATGGCGTCATCAGCAGCCTCCAGTGGGATGGCACCAGCAGCTTCGGCACGCCGGTGGATTCAGGGGTCTACCTGCTGGAGCTGGTCAGCCAGCAGGCGGGCGGCAACAGCGTGGCGATCATCACGCGCAGCTTGACCCTGCTGAGGCCCGCGGCCCGCGGGCTCGGCGGTTTCAGGGCCTTTCCCAACCCTGTGACCCGCGGCGGCCTGCTCCAAGTCTGGCTGCCCTTGCATCCCCTGGGCGCCAGAGTGCGCGTGTACGACCTGGCTGGGGGCCTGGTGGCCAGCGCCGCGGTCTCCGCAGGCTCTCCCATGCAGGCTTTCCCGACCCAGGCCTGGGGCAGCGGCGTCTATGTGGTGGAGGCTGAGGGATTGAGCGAGGCTGCGCCACCGTGGCGGCTTTTGCAGAAGGTGGCGGTGATCCATTGAGCAGGGTTTGCGGAAAAAAAGGGGGCTGCCAAGTGGCAGCCCCCTTTTTTTATCGCAGCATGGGCCTGGCTCAGCGCCGGGTCCAGGCCTGCCCCTGCTTGGTGTCCTTGATGAGCAGGCCGAAGCGGGCCTCGGCATCCAGCCGCAGGCTGTCGCTCAAGGCCCAGTCCTTGGCCGCGCGGGCCTCGGCGCGCGCCTCCAGCAGGGAGGACTCCTCAGCGCTCAGCGCCGTGGCCTCGGCCGCTGGCGCGGGCTTGAGCAGGTCCAGCCCCAAAAAGCGGTCCATCTCCGCGAGCAGGCCGGCGCGCAGGCTCGGCTCCAGCCCGCGGTCCTTGGCCGCCTCCCAGGCGCAAGCCAGGGCGCGGGGCGCGTTCAAGTCGTCCTGCACCGCCCCTATGAAGCGCTGCCACAAGGGCAGGGCAGCCACCTGGGCCTGCGGCGCGGGCGCCACCCCCGCCAGGTCCTTCATCTTCTCCATCAAATTGGCCCGGCCGGTCTTGGCCTGCTCCAGGCTCTCCAGGCTGAAGCTGAGCTGAAAGCGGTAGTGGGCTGAGAGCAGCAGGTAGCGGTAGTCCAGGGGCTTGAAGCCCTTGCTCTCGATGACAGAGAGGGTGAGGAACTCGCCGCTGCTCTTGCTCATCTTGCCCTTGTCCATCACCAGGAATTCGCCGTGCATCCACACGTTGACCCAGGGGCTCTGGCCGGTGGCGGCCTCGGTCTGGGCTATCTCGTTGGTGTGGTGCACGGGGATGTGGTCGATGCCGCCGCAATGGATGTCGAAGTGCTCCCCCAGGTATTTCATGCTCATGGCCGAGCATTCCAGGTGCCAGCCCGGGAAGCCCTTGCCCCAGGGGGAATCCCATTCCATCAGGCGCTGGCTGCCCTGCGGCGAGCGCTTCCAGAGCGCGAAGTCTGACGGGCTGCGCTTGCCCTCGGCCAGCTCCACCCGGGCCCCGGCGATCTGGCCGTCCACATCCTTGCGCGCCAAGGCGCCATAGCGGGGGAATCTGGCCGTGTCAAAATAGACCCCATCGGCCGCGCCGTAGGCGAAGCCCTTGGCGAACAGCCTCTCCACCAGGGCGATCTGCTCCGGGATGTGGTCGGTGGCCTTGCACCAGATGCTGGGCGGCAGGATGTTGAGACGGGCCAGGTCGGCCTGGAAGGCGCGGGTGTAATGCTCGGCGATCTCCCACACGCTCTTGCCCTCGCGCGCCGCGCCCTGCTCCATCTTGTCCTCGCCGCTGTCCTGGTCGCTGGTGAGATGGCCCACGTCGGTGATGTTCATGACATGCTCCACTTGCAGGCCTTCCAGCAGCAGGGCGCGCTTGAGCAGGTCCTCAAAGACATAGGTGCGCAGGTTGCCGATGTGCGCGAAATGGTAGACCGTGGGGCCGCAGGTGTACATGCCGGCCCGGCCAGGGTTGATGGGCGTGAAGGCTTCGGTCTTGCGGCTGAGCGTGTTGTGGAGGCAAAGCGGCATGGCAACCTTGAAAAAGAGACGCGTTATGTTAGCACAAAGCGTGTTCTAGAGAGAGGCTCAATATTCGAGAGCGAACATAGTTAGGAACTTGATATTGAACCGCATCATGGAACACAAAGAGACAAACGTCTGAAATATTTTAGCTATACCGCATCTATATATGTTGGTTTTATGATTTATCGATTTCATTTTTCTGCATAGATTACAATAAAGTTGTCTAAAATGTAAAACCGATAAGATGTTGCGCCATACAGTCCCGGGGTACTTGCGATGAAGCCAATGCGCTCTCAATCTTTGTTTTATATCGCGCTGGTGGTGGTTTTTCTGCCAGCTTTGCGACTGCATGCCCTGGGCACGGGCAATGGCTTGTGCGCTTCATACTATTCTGGTGAGAATTTCGACACATTTGAGAAGTCACAAACCGATCCAACGGTTGATTTTGACTGGGGGAATCAGCCCAATCCTCCCTCAGGCGTTCCCAATGGGCCGTACTCCATCAAATGGACAGGCAAGATCCAGCCTTTGTACACGGAGACTTACACCTTTTGCATCAACTCCGATGATGGCGCGCGTCTCTTCATCAATGGCACGGAGCTCATCAATCAATGGGTGGACCAGGCCACCAGCACAACCTGCGCCACCGTTGCCTTGAATGCCAATCAGTTCTATGACATTGAGATCGATTATTATGAGAACGGCTATGGCGGCGCGGACGTGCATTTCACCTGGTCCTCGCCCAGCCAGGTCTCCCAGGTGGTGCCGCAGAGCCAGCTCTACTGCTCCTGCCTGAGCACGGTCAAATCCGTGTCCCCGCTCATCGCGGCCGTGGGCGACACGGTCACTTACACCTTGCTCACTTCGGACTGCGGCAATGCCTTGACCCAAGTGCAGGTCTGGGACACCCTAGCGGCGAACTTGAGCCTGGTGAGCAGCGTGCCGCCGCCCAGCCTCTCCCTGCCCCCGGTCTATGAGTGGGATTCGCCCAATCTGGCTGCTGGCCAGGTCATCACCACCACCATCCTGGCCAAGGTGTCCAGCGGCACCAATGGCCAGATCGTGCACAACACCGCCTCCTCCACGGCATCCGGCCTCATCATCGGCACCAGCAACGATGCGCCCTTCACCATCTACACCCCGGGCACCGAGCTCACCAAGAGCGTGAACAAGGCCTTGGCCAACATCGGCGACACGCTCACCTACACCCTCAACTACTACAACCCGGCGCCGGCGCCGGTCACGGGCTTTGACCTGATGGTGTCGGACAACGGCAGCGCCTGGAACAGCGGCAGCTTGGGGCTCAGCTTCGACATCTACAATTACAGCGGCGCCCCGGTGAATCTCTCGGATTTCACTGTCGGGTTCTGGATCTCGGACAGCGTCCAGGCTTCCAACATCACCTTCAACTCCTATTATTCGGGAGGCACCGCGCCCTGGGTCGGCTCGGCGGGCGGCGTGCTGACCATGGCCACCACCGTGCTGCCCATGCCCATCACCAATCCAGCCAGCGCCCAGGCCACCATGGAGGTGGACATCAGCGACCCCACCTCAACGCTGAGCCTGCCCAACAACACGGCTTGGACCGGCACCAACATGGCCCTGACCGTGCCCTGGAACATCCCCTTCGCCAATTTTGCCAATTATTACTCCAAAGACCCGGGCGGCAGCAGCTCGGTCTACTATGACAACCCGCACTTCGTGCTCTATTACAAGGGCGTGCTGGTCAGCGAGGTGAAGTCTGGCGGCGTGGCCGACCCTTCCACGGGCTGCCCCCCGGGCAATGTCACCATCACCGACAACATCCCGCCCGATGTGGCCTATGTGGGCAGCACGCCCACGGCCGCGCTCAGCGGCAACCAGCTCTCCTGGACCGACTTCTGCTTCCCGGGCCAGGCCACCCAGAGCATCTCCTGGTGGGGCGTGGTCTCGACCACGGCCTATGGCGGCGAGGTGATCCCCAACCGCGCCAGCGTGGGCAACCTCTCGCCCTTGGGCCTCATCTCAGGCCTGTCGCAATACGCCTACACCACCATCACGGCAGCCACTCCCACCTCCAGCAGCACGCCCAGCTTCACGCCCACGCGCACCAGCACCCCGACTTATACCAGCACGGCCACTCCCAGCGCCACGGCCACCCAGACCTGCACCAGCACCCAGACCCCCACGCCCACGGATAGCGACACGGCCACGGACACCAGCACGGCCACGCCCACCTTCACCCAGACCGTGACCCCCAC
>CAYXCT010000156.1:0-5379 GCA_964463435.1 uncultured bacterium
AAGGGCCAGAGCTGGCCGTTGTGGGTGTGGCCCGAGAGGACCAGGTCAAAGCCCAGGCCTTGGAACTCCCTGGCCGGCGGCGGCTGGTGGTCCACCAGCACTTTGGGGGCCTGCGGGTCCAGGCCCGCCACCAGGCTGGCCAGGGGCCTGCGGGCCCTGCCGCCGCCGAAGCGGCCGGCGCTCTTGTCCTCGCGGCCCACCAGCACCAGGCCGCAGGGCAGGGTTGTGCTCTGGTCGCGCAGCAGCTTCACGTTGTGCCGCGCCAGGTAGGCGCAGGCCTCATCCACGCCGCCGATGAACTCATGGTTGCCGGTGACGGCCCAGATGCCCTCGCGCGAGGGCAGGGAGCCCAGCTCGGCGCCCAGGTCCTGCGCGATGACCGGGCTCAAGTCCTCGTCCACCATGTCGCCGCCCAGCACCACCACGTCCGGGTCGAACTCCGTGAGCAGGCCGCGCAAGCGCTCCACGCTGGGCTTGCCCAGCACGTGGCCCAGGTGGATGTCGGTCACCAGGGCCAGCCGCACCTGCTGGGGCGCGCCCTGGGGCCGGGCCGCGTCCAGGTCCAGCTGCATCACATGCAAGCAGGGGTTGCGGGCATTGACCCAGCCCGCGGCCACCAGCACCAGCACGGCCAAGCCCACCCAGGGGAAAACCGCGCGCCAGGCCCGGGCCCAGGCCGCGCCGTCGGCCAGGCTGGCAAAGGGCGGCAGCAGGCCCAGCAAGCGCGCCAGGTCCCAGGCCAGCACGGCCAGCATCAGGTACACAAAGGCCGCCATCCAGACGCTGCCGGCATAGAGGGCCAAGTCCACGCCCGCGCAGGCGGCCGGGCCCTGGGCCGGCCGCTCCAAGAAGCGGCTGGCCGGGTAGGCCAGGGTGAGCAGCAAAAAGCCCCAGTTGAAGGCCGCGCGCATCCAGCCCGCGGGCACGCCGGCGCTGGCGCGGCGCCATACATAGAAGGAGAGCAGCGCCCACACGCTCAGCACGATGCTCAGGAAGATGATGAGGCGATGGCGTTCCATGCTCACAGGCTCCTTTGTTCAATGGCCCTGCCCTCTTGCAGGCGCAGGCGATGGGTCAGGCAACGGGGCATCTCATCAGGATGGTGGCTCACCCACACCAGGGCCGGCCCCGCAGGGCCGCAGGCCGCGTCCACCGCGGCCAGCAGGCGGGCGCGGCCCTCAGGGCCCAAGCCGCGGCAGGCCTCGTCGCAGAGCAGCAGGGACGGCCGCTTGATGAGCGCGCGGGCCAGCAGGGCCAGGCGGCGCCAGAGCGCGGGCGCTGTGCCGAAGCGGGCCTTGGGCTCCGCGCCCAAGGCCTTGAGCCAGGCGCCAGCCAGCGCCAGCTGGGCCGGGCTGATGCCGCGCGGTGCCACTTGGTCGCGCAGGCCGCTCGCCACCACCTGCTCCAGCTCCAGGTCCAAGTCAAAGAAGGCCTCTTGGGCCGGGTCCACCAGCCCGAGCCGGGCCTTGATCTCCCAGATGCTCTCCCCGCTGCCGCGCTGGCGGCCAAAGAGCACCAGGTCGTTGGCATAGGCCTGGGGATGGTCGGCCGAGACCAGGGCCAGCAGGGTGCTCTTGCCCGAGCCGTTGGGGCCTTCCAGCAGCCAGCGCTGGCCGCGCTTGAGCTCCCAGTCCAGCCCGCCCAGGGCCAGCTTGCTGCCATAGGCCACGCGGCCCTGGCGCAGGCGCACCAAAGGCTCCGGAGCCGGCTGCTCAGGCCCGCAGGCGGGCAGCGCTGGCAGCGCAATGGGCTGATGCGTGGGCTGGCCAGCGGCCAGGCCCTTGGGCAGGCTGGCCAGCGGGCCCTGCCAAGCCGCGCGGCCAGCCCGCAGCACCAGGGCTTGGCTGAGGCCAGGGGGCAGGTCCTCAGGCCTGGAGAGGGCCACGGCCATGGCCTGGCCCTGCTCAAGGGCCAGGCCCAGCATCTTTGAGAGGCTGGCGCGGCCCTCAGCATCCAAGCCGGCAAAGGGGTCATCCAGGCAGAGCAGGCTTGGCTCATCCAGCAGGGCCTGGGCGCAGCGCAATCGGCGCAGCTCGCCGGTGCTCAGCTGGGGCAGGCGGCGGGCCAAGAGCTCCCGAACGCCCAGGCCAGCCAGCAGGCCCTCAGCGCCGGGCCGCTCCAGGGCCGGGCCCAGCAGGTCCAGGCCCTGGCGCTGGTCCTCGCTCTCAAAGCTGTCCCAGCGCATCTGAAAGAAATCCACCCCGCGGAAGCGGGCCTCTTGCGCCGGCGAGAAGCCCAGATAGAGGGCTTTGAGCCCAGGGGCCGCCGCGCGCTGGCCGCTGCTCAAGGCCAGCTCGCCAGAGAGGGCCAGCAGCAGGCTGGTCTTGCCGCTGCCTGCCGGGCCCAGCACGGCCAGGCCCTGGCCCGGGGCCAGGCTCAGGCTCAGGGCTTCGAACAAGGGCCGGCCCTGGCGCTGGCAGCCAGCCTGGGTCAGCTCTAATATGGGAGTGGGGAGGGTCATGGTTCCAGTCCTTGCGCGGGCGCTGGGCACAAGCGCCCAGAGAGCATGATACATCCCAGGGCCGCGCTAAGCCAGGGGCTGCTGGGCTTGGATAAACTTTGATCCATTCTGGCCCTGGCACCTGGCAGGATCATTCAAACATTCCGCAGGATCAGGCAAGCTCGAGCCATCCTCATCCGGTATACTCTGGTCATGTCAGCCGGGCCAGCCAGCGGCTTGCGGCGATGCGGTTCAGCCATCCACGGGAGGCGGTCATGAAGAAGAGGGCCTTGGGCAAGAGCGGCTTGGAGGTTTCGGCATTGGGCCTGGGCTGCATGGGCATGAGCTTTTCCTATGGCCCGCCCGCGGACAAGCAGCAGATGATCCAGATGATGCGCAAGGCCGTGGAGCAGGGCCTGACCTTCTTTGACACGGCCGAGGTCTACGGCCCTTATGCCAACGAAGAGCTGGTGGGCGAGGCGCTTGAGCCCCTGCGCGGCAAGGTGGTCATCGCCACCAAGTTCGGCTTCAACATCAGCCCGGACAATGACCCCCGGGGCATGGCCGGCAAGCCGGCGCTCAACAGCCTGCCTGAGCACATCCCCCAGGCAGTGGAGGGCTCGCTCAAGCGCCTGCGCGTGGAGGCTATCGACCTGCTCTATCAGCACCGCGTGGACCCGGCGGTGCCCATTGAGGACGTGGCCGGCGCGGTGAAGAAGCTCATCCAGCAGGGCAAGGTGAAGCATTTCGGCATGTCCGAGGCCGGGGCCAAGACCATCCGCCGGGCTCATGCCGTGCAGCCCCTCACCGCGGTGCAGAGCGAGTATTCCTTGTGGACGCGCGAGCCAGAGCTGGAGGTGCTGCCCACCTTGCAGGAGCTGGGCATAGGCTTTGTTCCCTTCAGCCCCTTGGGCAAGGGATTTTTGGCCGGCAAGATGGATGACAAGACCCAGTTTGACAGCACGGACTTCCGCAGCAGCGTGCCCCGCTTCACTCCCGAGGCCCGCAAGGCCAACCTGGCGCTGGTGGAGCTGCTGGCCCGCCTGGCTGCCAAGAAGGGCGCCACGCCGGCCCAGCTGGCCCTGGCCTGGCTGCTGGCCAAGAAGCCCTGGATCGTCCCCATCCCCGGCACCACCAAGCCCGCGCGCCTGGCGGAGAACATGGCCGCCGTGGACCTGGATCTGAGCCCTGCGGACATGGCCGAGATCGAGGGCGCCGCTGCCAAGATCCCGGTGCAGGGCGCCCGCTACCCTGAGAAGCTGATGAAGATGGTCGGGCTTTAAGCCCCTCTAAAAGGAGATCAATCATGCCCACCCCTGTCCTTGGCTATGCCGCCCAGTCCCCGCAATCCGAGCTCGCCCCCTTCCGCTTTGAGCGCAGGGATCCCCGCGCGGATGACGTGGCCATCCAGATCCTTTATTGCGGGGTGTGCCATTCTGACATCCACAGCGCCCGCAATGACTGGGGCGGGGCCATGTATCCCCTGGTGCCTGGCCATGAGATCATAGGCCGGGTGCTCAGCGTGGGCCCGGGCGTCACCCGCTTCAAGCCGGGCGACGCGGTGGGGGTTGGGTGCATGGTCGATTCCTGCCAGCACTGCGAGGCCTGCGAGCAGGGCCTGGAGCAGTACTGCGGGGAGATGGCCACCTACACCTACAACGCCCTTGACCGCCATGATGGCACTCCCACCTACGGGGGCTATTCTGAGCGCATCGTCGCCTCCGAGAAGTTCGTGCTGCGCATCCCAGAGGGCATGGACCTGGCGGGCGCGGCGCCCCTGCTCTGCGCGGGCATCACCACCTATTCGCCCCTGCGCCACTGGAAGGTGGGCAAGCAAAGCCGGGTGGCGGTGGTGGGCCTGGGCGGGCTTGGGCACATGGCGCTGAAGCTGGCCAAGGCCATGGGCGCGCGGGCCGCGCTGTTCAGCCGCACCCCGGGCAAAGAGCAGGATGCCCGGCGCCTGGGCGCGGAGCAGATGGTGCTTTCCACTCAAGCGGAGCAGATGGCCGCGGTGAAGGGCTGCTTTGACCTGATCATCGACACGGTCCCCACGCGCCATGACATCAACCCCTACCTGCCCACGCTGGCGCAGGGCGGCACCCTGGTGCTGGTCGGCTACCTGGGCCCGCTGGAGCCGGCTTTGAACTCGGTGCCGCTCATCGGGGGGCGCAAAGCCGTGGCCGGCTCGCTCATCGGCGGCATCGCCGAGACCCAAGAGATGCTCGATTTCTGCGGCCAGCACGGCATCACCTCAGACATCGAGGCCATCAAGATCCAGGACATCAACGCGGCCTACGCGCGCATGCTCAAGAGCGATGTGAAATACCGCTTTGTGATCGACATGGCGTCTTTGAAGGCCTGAGGGCCCTATGACAAGGAGGCATTGAGATGGAGATCGCGAGGAGCGGTTCGCAAGCATCCGGCAAGGGGCCGGCGGAATGGTTCACCGGCACGGTGCGGGTGGACCCCTTGTTCCAGGCGGAGGCGCCGGGGCGGGCTGTCGCGGCTTGCGTCACCTTTGAGCCCGGAGCCCGGACCGCTTGGCACCGGCATCCGCTGGGCCAGGCGCTCATCGTCCTGGCCGGCTGCGGGCATGCCCAGAGCGCGGGCGGGCCGGTGGAGGCCATCCGGCCCGGGGATGTGGTCTGGTTCCCGGCAGGGGAAAAGCATTGGCACGGGGCCAGCGCTTCCACGGCCTTGACCCACATCGCCGTGCAAGAGGCGCTGGATGGCAAGACCGCGGACTGGCTGGAGAAGGTCAGTGATGCGCAATATGGGGCCGCAGGAGGTGGGGCATGACGTCGCCTGCGCAGGCAGAAGCCGCGCGGCTGGCCAGCCTGCTCAAGGCCTATGCCCCCCATGATGGCAGCTTTCCGCTGCAGCCCGGGGGCATCAGCGCCATCCGGCGCTCGCAGCCCTACAAGGGCGCGGTGCGCGAT
>CAYXCT010000157.1:0-5356 GCA_964463435.1 uncultured bacterium
CTTCTCGACCAGCCGCTTGAAGTGCCGGCGCACCGCTGGCGAGCAGATGACCAGGGGCTGACGCCCGGCGCGGCTCATGGCCTCGATCTCGCGGGTCAGGCTGCCGAAGAGGGGCTGCACCATGCGCGGGTCCAGGGACAGGAAGCTGCCGCGCTCGCCGCGCTGCACGGCATCGGCGATGGACTGCTCCAGCTGAGGCTCCAGGGTGAGGGCGTGGATGGCGCCATCCGGGCTCAAGTTGGTCTTGGTGATGGTGCGGAAGAGGGCCTGCCGCACGTACTCCGTGAGGATCTCGGCATCCTTGGTGGAGCGGGCGTTGTCGGCCAGGGTCTCGAGGATGGTCACCATGTCGCGGATGGGCACCCGCTCCTTGAGCAGGGCCTGCAGGACCTTCTGCACATCGCCCACGCCCAGCAGGCCGGGCAGCAGCTCGTCCACCACGGCGCTGTTGACGGTCTTGGTGTTGTCGATGAGCTTCTGCACATCCTGGCGGGTGAGCAGCTCGCCGGCATGCGAGCGCACCACCTCGGTGAGGTGGGTGGCGATCACCGAGGGCAGGTCCACCACGGTGTAGCCGCGCCGCTCCGCCTCGCCCTTGAGGCGCTCCTCGATCCAGATGGCGGGCAGCCCGAAGGTGGGCTCCTTGGTGCTGACGCCGGGCACGGTCTCCCGGCTGCCGATGGCATTGATGGCCAGGTAGCGGCCGGCCATCAGCTCGGCCCGCGCCACCTCGGTGCCGCGGATCTTGATGCAGTAGCCCTCGGTGGCCAGCTGCATGTTGTCGCGGATGCGGATGGGCGGCACCACCAGGCCCAGCTCCATGGCGGTCTGGCGGCGGATCATGGTGATGCGGTCCAGCAGGTCGCCGCCTTGGCCCTCTTCCACCAGTGGTATCAGGCCGAAGCCAATCTCCAGCTCCATGGGGTCCAGGGTCAGCAGCTTGGCCACGTTCTCCGGCTCGCGCGGCGCGGGCTTGGCGGCTTCCAAGGCGGCCTTCTCGGCCTCGGCCTTCTGGGTGGCGGAGCTCAAGTAGTACGCCAGCAGGCCCACGCCAGCGGCCACCACCAGCAGGGGCACGCGGCTCCAGCCGGGGAAGAACACGCCCATCACCACCAGCACCACCGCGGCCACGGCCAGGGCCCTGGGCTGCTTGATGAGCTGCTTGGCCAGGTCAGTGCCCATGTTGTTCTCGCTGGCCGCGCGGGTGACGATGAGGCCGGTGCTGGTGGCGATGATCAGGGCCGGGATCTGGGTCACCAGGCCGTCGCCAATGGTGAGCAGGGTGTAGCGGCTCAGCACCTGATCCCAGGGCAGGTTGTTGCGCACCAAGCCGATGACCGCGCCGCCCAGGATGTTGACCACCACGATGATGATGGCGGCGATGGCGTCGCCGCGCACGAACTTGCTGGCGCCGTCCATGGCGCCGTAGAAGTCGGCCTCGCGCTGGATGTTGCGGCGGCGGGTGCGGGCGTCATCCTCGCTGATGAGGCCTGCGTTGAGGTCGGCATCAATGGCCATCTGCTTGCCGGGCATGGCGTCCAAGGTGAAGCGGGCCGCGACCTCGCTGACGCGCTGGGCGCCATTGGTGATGACCACGAACTGGATGATGATGAGGATGAGGAAGATGACCAGCCCCACCACGGGCTCTTTGCCGCCCACAAAGGTGCCAAAAGCCTCGATGACGTGGCCGGCCGCGGCGCTGCCCGAGTTCCCTTCGGTGAGGATGAGGCGGGTGGCGGCCACATTTAGCCCTAAGCGCATCATGGTGGTGACCAGCAGCAGCCCTGGGAAGACGCTGAACTGCAGCGGCTCAAGCGTGTAGAGCGTCACCAGCAGGATGAGCAGGGCGAAAGTGATGTTCAGGACCAGCAAGATGTCCAGGAACACCGGCGCCAAGGGAATTAAGATGAGCAGCACCACCCCCAGGATGAGGACGATAGCCGCCATCCCCGTGGACTTGGTGAGCCGGGAGACGATGTTTGGCTGCTGACCGAGTGCGTTGTCTGCCATGAACCTTCCCGAGGTGAAAAGAGGTCTTGAGGCGCGAAATCAAAGTTTTTTCAGTTTTATAATTTACCCTTTTTCCTGTTTTTTGACAAGCCAAATGCCCAACCAGCCTCAAGAAACAGGCACATCCGGGAGCTTGCCTGTCTTTTGGTAGATCCTTCTGCGGTTCTGTTCTGCCTTTTGGGCCAAGGTGCCTTGCACTTGATAGACGTAGGCCAGCAGCTCTGCGACAGCTGAGAAGAGCGAGCCAGGAACTGCCGATCCGACAGGGCAATTCGCATAAAGCGCCCTGGCCAAAGGCTTGTTCTCCATCACTGGGATGCCGTGCTCCTTGGCGGCTTTTTTTATGCGCTCGGCCATCAGCCGGGCGCCCTTTGCGATGACCATGGGTGCGTCCATGTTCAGCCCATCGTATTGCACGGCCACCGCGAGGTGGGTGGGGTTGGTGATGACCACATCCGCCTTGGGCAAATCGGCCAGCATGCGCCGCCGGCTTGCTTCGCGCTGCAGCTGGCGGATGCGGGATTTGATCTGCGGGTCGCCTTCCAGTTGGCGGAACTCGTCCTTGACCTCCTGCTTGGTCATCTTGATGCTCTCTTCATACTCCCAGCGCTGGTAGGCATAGTCCAGCAGCGCCAGCACCAGCAGCACCAAGGCCAGGCGAAGGAAGACCAGCCCGGTCAAGGCGGCGCTCTGGCTCAAGAAGCCGCCCACATCGCTGTTGAGCATGTTGAGGATCTCAGGCAGACGGCCTTGCAGGGTGAACCAGGTGGTCAGCGCCAGGGCGCTGATCTTGAGCAGGGACTTGAAGAGCTCGACCGCGGTGCGGCGCGAGAAGATGCGCTTGAATCCCTTGGTGGGGTTCAGGTTCTCCGGCTTGGGCGAGAGGGTCTCAGTGGTGAAGAGAAAGCCGAACTGCATGGCATTGGTGAGGATGCCGATGATGAACACGCCCAGCAGCAGGGGGCCCAGGATGAGGATGAACTTGAGGATGTAAAAGAAGGCCCAGCGGCGGAATTCGGCGTCGCTCAGGTTGAACTGGCCCAGGTTGCCCCAAGCATAGCGGGCGATGCCCTCCATCTCGCGCAGCATGTAGCCGCCGATGAAATGGAAGAGCGCCAGGACCCCCAGCAGGCCCAGCGCCGAATTGAGCTCGATGCTGCGCGCCACCTGGCCGCGCTTGCGGGCGTCTTCCCTCTTGCGCGGGGTGGCCGATTCTGTGCGGTTGGGCTCAGCCATGGGCTTAGGTCCCTGCCATGGCGGCGAGCAGATTGGTGATGTTCTGCGCCATGCCCGAGACCACCGTGCTGAGCACCCCGCCCATCACCTGCAGGCTCACATAGGTGATGATGAGGCCCACCAGCACATTGAGCGGCATGCCCACGATGAAGATGTTCATCTGGGGGATGGTGCGGGAGAGGATGCCCATGGCGACGGTGGTGAGGAAGAGGGTGACCACGGCCGGGCCCGCGACCTGCAGGGCGATGATGAAGAGGCGCGTGAAGAACTCCGCCATGACCGGGCCGGAGACGGCGTTGAGCCTGGCCAGGCTGAAGCTGCCGGGGGGGATGAGGGCGAAGCTGTCGCCCATGGCGCGCAGCAGCACATGATGGCCGTTGATGGCCAGGAAGACCAGGATGGCCATAAGATAGTAGAACTGGCCGATGATGCTCACCTGGGTGTTGCTCTGGGGGTCGATGATGTTGACCAGGCCAAAGCCCATCTGGATGTCGATGATCTGGCCCGCCAGCTGGATTCCGACAAAGAGGATGTAGGCGCTGTACGAGATGGCGACGCCCACCAGGAATTCAGTGAGCACGCGGCCGGCCAGGGTGAGCGTGTCCGGGGAGACAGGCAGGGCCATGGGCGGCATGCTGAGGGCCAGGATGAGGCTGATGAGGCCGATGGCCCCGGCCTTGACCTGCACCGGGATGTTGCTGTTGCCGAAGACCGGGGCCACCGTGAAGAGGGCGCTGACCCGGGTGAGGATGAGGGCGAAGGTCTCGACCTGGCGGAATGTGAGGCCAAAGACGTCCACCGTCATGGCGGTCACCTGGACAGGCTGGGCAGCAGGTTGAAGAGCTGGACCGTGAAATTGATGAGCAGGCCCATCATCCAGGGCCCGAAGAAGATGAGGGCCAGCACGGTCACCACCAGCTTGGGCACAAAGGTGAGGGTCATCTCCTGGATCTGGGTGACCGACTGGATGATGGAGATGACCACGCCCACCAGCAGGCCCAGCAGCAGGATGGGCGCCGCGATGAGCAGGGTCAGCAGCATGGCCTGCTTGCCAAGGTCTAAGACGAAATCTAGGGTCATGGCTCGGCGCTCAGTGGAAGCTGGTGACCAGCGAGCGGGCGATGAGGTGCCAGCCGTCGATCATGATGAAGAGCAGGACCTTGAAGGGCAGCGAGATGGTGACCGGGGGGAGCATGAGCATGCCCATGCTCATCAGCGTGCTGGCCACCACCATGTCGATGATGAGGAACGGGATGTAGATGATGAAGCCCATCTCAAAGCCGGTCTTCAGCTCCGAGATGATGTAGGCCGGGATGAGCACCATGGTCGGCACGTCATCCGGGGTGGCCGGGCGAGGGCTCTTGCTCAGGTAGACGAAGAGCGCCAGGTCCTTCTCGCGGGTCTGGCGGAACATGAACTCGCGCAGGGGCTTGACACCCTTGTCCAAGGCCACGGACTGGCTGATCTTGTTGTTCAGATAGGGCTGCAGCGCATCCTGGTTCATGGCGTTGAAGGTGGGGCTCATGGTGAAGAAGGTCAGGAACAGCGCCAAGCCCAGCAGCACCTGGTTGCTGGGGATCTGCTGGGTGGCCAGGGCCTGGCGCAGGAAGCCCAGCACGATGATGATGCGGGTGAAGCTGGTGGTGAGGATGAGGATGGCCGGCGCCAAGGTCAGCACCGTGAGCACCAGCAGCACCTCCAGGGAGGTGGCGACCTCCTTGGGGCTCGAGGCTTGGCCCACGCCCAGCTCTATCTTGGGCAGGGGCACGGTGGCGGCGTGGGCCGCCGCGGCCAGGGCCAGGATGGCCAGGGCAAAGGCAGCATAGAAAAGGCTCTTTCGTTTCATCGCTGGTCCTCGCGGGAGCCCAGGTCGCGGAGCTTGGCTGCCTGCTCCTTGAGCTGGTCTGCTTGGGTCTTGATTGATTTGCGGCTCTTGGTCCATTGCTTCTGGCGCAGCAGGCCGGCCACCTTGTCTAGCTGCTGAGGGAACGAGCGCAGCAGGCCCGGGCCGGGCGATGCGCTGCGCAGCCGCTCCACTTGCTCCGGGTCGCTGATGCGTCCGAGCAAGGTGATGTCCTGCCCCAAGCCCACAACAAAGACCTCGTTCCCT
>CAYXCT010000158.1:0-5314 GCA_964463435.1 uncultured bacterium
GGCCTGGATGCTGGGCGCCTTCTCGCAGCCGCCCAGCATCAGGGCCAGCGCCAGCAGGGCGGGCAGGGTTGTCATGCGCCAGGCCATCAGGCCTCCTTGGGGCGGCTGGCCGGCGGCCGGCTGCGCCAGCGCTCGTGCATCCACACCCATTGCTCCGGGTGCCGCCGCAGCGCGGCCTCGATGCGGCGGGTGTATTCCGCCACCGCGGGCTCCAGGCTCTCCCCGCGCGGCGGCACCGCGATCTCGCCCTCGAAGCGGATGACGTAGCGCCCATCCGGCTCGCGCCAGTTGAAGAGCGTGATGAGGGCCGCGCCCGTGGCCTGGGCCATCCAAGCCGGGCCGCTGGGGGTCTTGGAGGGGCGGTTGAAGAAGGGCACCCACAGCGAGTCCACATTGGTGTCCTGGTCGGCCAGGGCCCCCAGCATGCCGCCTTCTTTGAGGAAGCGCAGGATGGGGCGCACCGCGGTGTTGCGGGCAAAGACCCGGGCGCCCTTGGCCTGGCGGTATCCGTTGAGCGCCTCGTCAAAGCGGGCATCGTAGAGCTTCTGGGCCACGGCCCCGGCCTGGCCCGGGAAATGCACCGCGATCCAGGCCATCATCAGCTCCCAATTGCCCATGTGCCCGGTCACCGCCACCACCCCGCGCCGGGAGCGCGCCAGCGCGGTGAAGGCGTGCAAGCCCTCCACCCGGCTCACCAGGGCGTCGATGCCGCGGCCATCCAGGCCCGGAAAGCGCAGGAACTCGGCCCCGCCGCGGCCCAGATGCGCGAAAGCCGCCGAGACCAGGGCGCGCCGCTCAGCCGGGCTCTTCTCAGGGAAGGCCAGCCCGGCCGTGCGCAGGGCCTTGCGCCGCTCGTAGGGCACCAGCAGGCAGAAGAGCCGGCCCAAGCCCGCGCCCAGGCCGCGCGCCAGGCCCAAGGGCAGGGCCTGCATGAGGGCCGAGAGGGAGCGCACCAGCAGGAAGATGCCCTGATTTTTGATTCTTTGGCGGTTCACAATGCCTCATCTGGGGACATGTCTTGGACGCGCTAGTTTAACCCTCCCCGGCTCGCCTGGCAAGCCAAGCCACGCTAGGCGCTTGACCCTGGCCGCGCCAGCGGGGATAGTAGCCCAAACCCCTGCTGGAGGACCCATGCGCCGATTCATCCTGCTGCTGGCCGGCCTGCTGCTGGCCAGCGCCCTGCTCTGCGCCCAGAGCCTGCTGCTGGTGGACGCCGGCAGCAGCACCGCGCCCATAGACCCCTTGAGCCTCAAGGCCCTGCCCGGCCCCGGCCTGGGCGGGCTGGCCCTCTGTGCCGCGGCCGATGGCCGGGGCCTCTGGGTCAGCCCGGCCGGCCATCCGCGCGAGCTGGTGCTGCTCCCGGCCGGGGGCGGCGCGCCCCTGGCCGGCCCCCTGCTGCTGCCCGGAGCCCTGCTGCCCCATGCCCTGGCCGCGGACCCGGCGCGGCAGCGGCTCTGGCTCGGCTATCAGGCCCTCAACGCCCAGGGCGGCCTGGACAATGGCCTGGCCCTGGTGGACCTGGCTGGCGCCACGCTGGCGGCCTTCGCCCGGGTGGAAGGCGAGCCCTGCGCGCTGTCCCTGCTGCCCGCGCTGGCTGGCCAGCCCGAGCAGCTGATGCTGGCCATGGCCCTGCCCGGCACCGGGGGCGCCCTGCTGGCCCTGGCCCCAGACCTGAGCCGCGTGCTGAGGAGCCAGGACCTGGCTGCCAGGCCCGATGCGCTGCGCACGGCGGAACTGGCAAGCCTGCCACCTGCGCCAGGCCCGGCGGTCCTGCTTGCGCCAGCGGCCGCCAGCCCCACGGCGGAGCCGCAGGGCGACAGCCCGGCGGCCAAGGGCTTGAAGAGCCCCTGGCAGCCTCTCAAGGGCGCCTTCTTCGGCCAGGTGCGCGATGTCTCTGGCACGGCCATGGCCGGCGCCAGGCTGCGCGCCCTCAACCGGCGCGGCCAGGCCCTGGAGGCTGTGGCCGCGGCGGACGGCAGCTACAGCCTGGGCCCGCTCTCCTTTGGCAGCTATCAGGTGAGCGCGGAAAAGCCGGGCTTCCGCAAGCGCATCCTGTCGGAGCAGATCTTGCTTGAGAACGCCCGCCAGCTGGACCTGGTGCTGGAGCCGGCAGAATAAGGCCATCGCAGGATGAAAGCAAAAAAGGCGGCCCCATGGGCCGCCTTTTTTCTGTTCAAGGATCCTTCAACAAGAATCGCCCCTGCGCCAGGCCTTGGGGCTGAGCGCCTTGGGCAGCTCGGCCCACAGGGTGGCGGCAGCCGCAGCCGCGCTGGCCATAAGCAGCTGGCGCAGGCTCAAGGGCTTCATGTGCAGCAGGGGCCCGGTCCAAGGCAGGGCCACCAGCAGGCCCATCAGGCCCAGCACCCCGGCCCCCACCAGGTAGAGGCTCAAATTGGCCCAGCGCTCGCGGCGCCAGAAGGGCCGGTGCGAGAGCGCCACCCAGCACAGCAGCAGGTCAGCGAGCAGCAGGGTGAAGAAGGCCAGGCTGCGCGCCTCCACAGGGTCCTGCCCGCCATGGATGCCGCGGCCATAGATGCCCAGCACCACGGCCAGGATCACCAGGCCCTGCAGCAGGGCATAGGCAAAGGCTTTGGGCGGCACCAGCGCGGCCTGGGGGTCGCGGGGCCGGCGGTCCATGCAATCGGCCTCGATGGGGTTGCGCTCAAAGACCACCGAGCAGGCCGGGCCGATGAAGAGCTCGAGAAAGGCCACCTGGGCCGCGGTGATGAGCGGGGGCAGGCGCAGGGCCAGGCAGGCCAGCACCAGGGTGACGATGGGCACATGCACGGCCAGGATGAAGCTGGCGGCCAGCAAGATCCTCTGCGTGGTGGCGCGCCCGGTGCGCACCCCGGCCACCAGGCTGGTGAAGCTGTCATCGGTGAGCACCAGGGCCGCGGCTTCGCGCGCCACGTCGGTGCCGCGCGCGCCCATGGCCACGCCCACGTGGGCCTGGGCCAGGGCCGGCGCGTCATTGACCCCGTCGCCGGTCATGCCCACCACCTGGCCCTGGCGGGTCCAGGCCTGCACCAGGCTGTGCTTCTGCTCGGGCGCCAGGCGGGCAAAGATGTCCACCTCGCGCGCCCAGCGCTCCACCTGGCCCGGCTCGGCCAGGGCCAGCTGGCCGCCGGTCACCACCTGCTCGCTGCGCTGGAAGCCCAGCTGGCGCGCCACGGCCAGCGCGGTCTCCGGCGCGTCGCCGGTCATCATCACCACGCTGATGCCGCCGCGCCGGCATTCGCCGATGGCCTCGCGCACGCCCGGCCGCACCGGGTCCTCAAAGCCCAGCAAGCCCGCAAAGCGCAGGCCCTGGGGGATGTCCTGCGGCGGCGCCAGGCTGGCATCAAGCCTGCCCTCGGCCACGCCCAGCACGCGCAGGCCCTGGCGGGCCATGTCCGCCGCCTGGTCCAGCACGGCCTGGCGCTCGGCCTCGCTGAGGCTGCAATGCTGCAGCACGCCCTCCACCGCGCCCTTGGCGGCCAGGCGGCCATCCTTCCACAGGTGGGCCATGCGCGGCGGCCGGCCGGCGAGGGACCATTCATGCGCCAGCTCGCCCTGCACCACGCCGCACTTGGAGAGGATCTGCCGCTCCATGGGGTCAAAGGGGTCCAGCTCGCAGGCCCGCGCGGACGCATCCAGCAGCGCCGCCTCATCCGCCCCGCAGCAGGGGGCCAGCTGCTTGAGCAGCATCTCGTTGGTGGTCAGGGTGCCGGTCTTGTCCACGGCCAGCAGGGTGATGGCGCCCAGGGTCTCCACCGCCGGGATGCGGTGGGCCAGCACGCCCACCTTGCTCAGGCGCCGCGCGCCCAGGGCCAGGAACACGGTGAGCACCACCGGCATCTCCTCCGGCACGGTGGCGATGGCCAGGGTGAGGCCCTGCACCAGGGCCGCGCCCCAGCCCTGGCCCTGGGCCAGGGCCAATGCCACCACGCAGCCGCAGCTCACCACTGCCACCAGGGCCATCACGCTGACCAGGCGCTTGGTGCTCTTTTGAAAGGGCGTCAGCTCGCTCGCTATGCCCGACAAGCCGCGGCTGATGCCGCCCATGCGGGTGGCCATGCCGGTGGCCGTCACCAGCGCCGTGGCCTGGCCCTGCTGCACCAGGCTGCCGGCATAGGCCATGCCCAGCTCCCCCTCGGCGCCGGCCTGCTTCCACACGCCCAGGCTCTCGCCGGTGAGCAGGCTCTCATCCACCTTGAAGTCATGGCTCTCCAGCACCCGGGCATCGGCCGGCACGCGGTCGCCCTCCATCAGCAGCAGCACATCGCCCGGCACCACCTCCACGCCCGCGATGCGCTGGGCCTGGCCGCCCCGGCGCACCAGGGCGCGGGGCGAGGCGAAGTTCTTGAGGGCCTTCAAGGCCTCCTCGGTGCGGCCCTCCTCCATGAAGGTGATGATGATCACCAGAAAGACGAAGAGCGAGAGCAGGCCCGCGTCCCCCTTCTGGCCCAAGAAGACATAGATGCAGAGCACCGCCAGCAGCACCAGCAGGGTGGGCTCTCTGAGCACATCCCAGAGCCTGCGAAAGAATCCGTGGCGGCCCTCGGCCTCCAGCTGGTTGGGGCCGTGCTCTGCGAGCAGGGCGCTGGCTTGCTCGGCGCTCAATCCTTGTTGGATGTCGGTCATGGGTCCCCAGGGAAGCGGGTTGAAATGGATGTTCAGTTGCAAGAGGCCTGAAACAGCGAAAGGCGGGCCGAAGCCCGCCTTTCTTTGCATCGCGATTCTACCACAGGTCAGCCGCGCTTGGGCCGGTGAAGGTGGGTGGAGGTGCCGTGCAGCACCTCGGCCGCCTCCATCACGCTCTCGGACAGGGTGGGATGGGGGTGGATGCTGGCCGCCACCTCCTCAGAGAGCGCCGCCATCTCGATGGCCAGCACGCCCTCGCTGATCATGTCCCCGGCGCCCGGGCCCACCATGCCCAGGCCCAGCACCCGGTCCGTGGCCTTGTCCACGATCATCTTGGTGAGGCCCTCGGTGCGGTTGATCGAGAGCGCCCGGCCCAGGGCTGCCCAGGGTAAGCGCGCCACCTCGATCGCGATCCCCTTGTCCTTGGCCTCGGCCTCGGTGAGGCCGGCCCAGGCGATCTCCGGGTCGGTGTAGACCACCGAGGGGATGCAGGCCTTGTCCCAGGCATTCTTGCGGCCAGCCGCCACGTCCACGGCCACCCGCGCCTCGGCGCTGGCCTTGTGGGCCAGGCCCGGCTCGCCCGCGATGTCGCCGATGACAAAGACATCCTTCACATTGGTGCGCATGGCGCTGTCATGGGCGATGAAGCCGCGCTCGGTCAGCGCCACCCCGGCCGCGGCCAGGTTGAGCC
>CAYXCT010000159.1:0-5285 GCA_964463435.1 uncultured bacterium
GGAGCTGGGCATCAAGCTTGAGAACGTCAAGCTAGAGGACCTGGGCCAGGCCCGCCGCGTCACCATCGACAAGGACAACACCACCATCGTCGACGGCGCCGGCAAGAAGTCCGACATCGAGGCCCGCATCAAGGCCATCCGCAAGCAGATCGACGACACCAAGAGCGATTATGACCGCGAGAAGCTGCAGGAGCGCCTGGCCAAGCTGGCGGGCGGCGTCGCGGTGCTGAACGTGGGCGCCGCCACCGAGACCGAGATGAAGGAGAAGAAGGCCCGCATCGAGGACGCCCTGCATGCCACCCGCGCGGCCGTGGAGGAGGGGATCGTCCCCGGCGGCGGCGTGGCCCTGCTGCGCGCCCAGAAGGCGGTGCTGGAGCTCAAGCTGGAAGGCGACGAGAAGATCGGCGCTGAGATCATCGCCCGCAGCATCGAAGCCCCCCTGCGCCAGATCGCCAGCAACGCCGGCATCGAGGGCGCGGTGGCCATCGAGCGGGTCAAGAAGGAGAGCGGATCGGTGGGCCTGAACGCGGCCACCAACGAGTACGTGGACCTGATCGCCGCCGGCGTGGTGGACCCCACCAAGGTGACGCGCTCGGCCCTGCAGAACGCCGCCAGCATCGCGGCGCTGATGCTGACCACCGAGTGCCTGGTGGCCGACAAGCCCGAGCCCAAGGCGGCCGCTCCCGCGGCCCCCGGCATGGGCGGCGAGGGCATGTACTAAGAGCAGGCGTGAAAAGGGGATGCCGGGGGAGCGCGAGCTCCCCCGGCATTTTCTTTGTGGAACTTTAGCGCGTCTTTTTCGTTTAAATGGTTTAGGATAGCCGCTGCGGCCCGCTCCCAGGGCCATGTCCTGATCCCTCGCGAGGGTTTCATGATAGAAGTGCAAGGCATCACCAAGTCCTATGGCGCCTTTCAGGCGCTCAAAGGCGTCAGCTTTGAGGTGGGCAAAGGAGAGATCCTGGGCTTGCTGGGGCCCAACGGGGCCGGCAAGACCACCCTCATGCGCATCCTCACCTGCTTCTTGCCCGCTAGCTCAGGCCGCGCCATGGTGGCGGGCTATGATGTGGAGACCCAGTCCCTGGAGGTGCGCCGCCGCCTGGGCTACCTGCCCGAGAGCGTGCCCCTCTACGGCGAGATGCGGGTGAGGGAATACCTGGATTTCGCCGGCCGGGCCAAGGGCCTCAGCGCCGCCGAGCGCCAGCAGCAGTCGGCCCTGGCCATGGATGAGACCGGCACGGATGTGGTCTCCGGCAAGCTCATCCGCCAGCTCTCCAAGGGCTACCGCCAGCGCGTGGGCTTGGCCCAGGCGCTTCTCGGCGACCCCGAGGTGCTCATCCTGGACGAGCCCACCGTGGGCCTGGACCCCCGCCAGATTGCGGACATCCGCGGGCTCATCCAGAGCCTGGCCGGCCGCCGCACCATCATCCTGAGCACGCACATCCTGCCCGAAGTGCAGGCCCTGTGCAGCCAGGTGGTCATCATCAACCAGGGCCAGATCATCGAGCAGGACAGCCCCGCCAACCTGGCCAAAAAGCTCTCCAAGAGCAACAAGGTGCTGGCCCAGGTGGCTGGGCCCCAGGACGCGGTGCTGCTGGCTCTGGGCGGCCTGCCCGGCGCCGGGCGGGTGAGCCTGCAGGAGGACCTGGGCGAGGGCCTGGCCTCCTACCTGGTGGAGACCGGCAAGGAGGCCGACCTGCGGCCGGCCATCGCCAAGGCGGTGGTGGCGCAGGGCTGGGATCTCAAGGAGCTGCGCTTCGTGGGCATGGAGCTGGAGGACGTGTTCCTGCGGCTGGTGACCCGCGAGGGCAAGGACCAAGGGGAGGTGGCGGCATGAAGAGCAACTTAAGCCCGGTCTTCTGGAGGGAGGTCAAGTCCCTGTTCTGGTCGCCCATCGCCTACATCGTGCTGGGCGCTTACACCCTCATCTGCAGCTATTTCTGGGGCAGCATCGTCACCAACTACAGCAGCTACAGCATGCAGATGCTCAGCCGCGGCGGGCAGGGCGAGATGAAGCTGATGGACTACATGTTCGCGCCCTTCTGGGGCAACATCCTGGTCACCTTCATCTTCCTGCTGCCCCTGGTGTCCATGCGCGCCTTCAGCGAGGAGAAGAAGAGCGGCACCATCGAGATGCTCTTCACCCTGCCGCTGACCGACATGGACATCGTGCTGGGCAAGTACCTGGCGCAGCTGGCCTTCGCCGCCATCATGCTGCTGATCAGCCTGGCTTATCCGCTGAGCATCCTTGGGCTGGCGCATCCACATTGGCCCACGGTGGCCACCGGCACGCTGGGCCTGGGCCTGGTGATGGCCAGCTTCCTGGCCCTGGGCACCTTCGCCAGCAGCCTGTCCGAGAACCAGGTGGTCTCGGCGGCCCTGGGCTTTGGCGCCCTGCTGCTGCTCTTCATCATGGACTGGGTGGCCAAGAGCGGGGGCGGCACCCTGCAAGCCATCCTCTCCGAGCTCTCGGTGCTGGGCCATTACGAGCCCATGGGCCGCGGCCTGGTCAACCTGAAGGATTTCACCTATTTCGCCTTCTTCATCGGCTTCTGCCTCTTCGGCACCCTGCGGGTGCTGGAGAGCAAGAAGTGGAGGTGAGCGCATGAATCTCGACCTCTTCACCTGGGCCGGCCTGGCCGGCCTGGCTTTGCTGGTGGCTGGCGCCAGCGCCTACCTGGTGCTGGGCACCTTCAGCTGGCCGGTGTGGGTGCTGCTGGCCCTGGCCGTGGCCGGCATCGGCGCCTACCTGAGCCGCCACCATCAGGAGGCCAAGCAGGCCCTGCTCTCGCGCTCGGCGCGCAACAGCGCCAACGCCCTGGTCTTGAGCGCTGCGGTGCTGGCCGGCCTGGCCTTTCTGCAGGCCATCCTGGCCAACCACAACGCCAGCTGGGACCTGAGCAAGGGGCAGGTCAACAGCCTGGCGGATGAGACCTTGAAGGCCGTCAAAGGCCTGGACCAGAAGGTGGACCTGCTCTGCTTCTTTGATGACAACGGGCGCGGCGAGTTCGAGACCCTGGTCAAGCGCCTGCGCGATGCCAACCCGGGCAAGGTCAGCTATGAGTTCATCAACCCCAACAAGAGCCCGCTCAAGGCCCAGGAATACTCGGTCAAGAATTTCGGCAGCACGGTGGTGGTCTGCGGCGAGAAGCACGAGCTGATCACCAGCACCAAGGAGGAGGACCTGCTCAACGCCCTGCTCAAGGTGACCACCAACGGCAGCAAGACCGTGTACTTCATCAGCGGCCACCAGGAGCTGGCGCTGGAGGCGGGCGACCGCTCGGCCTCGGAGTTCAAGCGCGCCCTGGAGAACAGCAACTTCAAGGTGCAGCCCCTGAACCTGGTGACCAGCGGGGGCGTGCCCGAGGACGCTGCCGCCCTGGTGCTGGCCGGGCCGCAGACCGACTTCCCCAAGCCGGAGCTGGAGCCGCTCAAGGCCTACCTGGCCAAGGGCGGCAGCCTGATGGTGGCGCTGGAGCCGCGCAAGAGCCTGCCCAACCTGAAGGGCCTGCTCAAGGGCATGGGCGTGAAGCTGGGCGAGGACATCGTGGTGGACCCCATCATGCGCCTCTTCGGCCAGGACCCCATCGCGCCCATCGTGGGCACCTTCCAGTCCAGCCACCCCATCATCCAGAACCTGCAGCTGCAGGCGCTCTTCCCCATCTCCACCAGCCTGGACATGGAAGCCACCGTGCCCGCGGGCGTGGATGGCGGCTGGCTGGCGCGCACCAACCCCACGGCCTGGGGCTATGCGGGCGGCGGCAACAAGCTGCCCGGCAAGCCTGGCCCCGGCGACCACAAGGGGCCGCTCACCCTGGCGGTGGCCTTCACGGCCGAGCCCAAGGTCTTTGGCGCCGAGGGCACCACCAGCTCAGCCAAGGCCCGCGTCGCGGTCTATGGCAGCGCCATGGCCTTCAGCAACCAGGCCCTGGGCATCTACAACAACCAGGACCTGGGGGTCAACACCCTGCGCTGGATGGCCAGCGACGAGAAGCATGTCAGCATCAAGGCCCGCGATGTGGACAGCCAGCCCATGGTGGTCAGCGGCCAGCGCATGTCGCTCATCTGGCTGTTGGGCCTCATCATCCTGCCCGGCCTCATCGCCGTGGCCGGGGTGGCCATGGCCATCCGCCGCAACCGGGCCAACTGATATCTCAGAGCCGTGAAACCAAAGGCCCGGCTCAGCCGGGCCTTTTTGCAGGGAGCCGACATGAAGAAGACGATCATCGCTGTGCTGGCCGTGGCCGCGCTGTGGGCCTTTTGGCACTACTATGAGGTGAAGGGCGCCGCCGGCCGCGAGGAGAAGCAGGCCCAGGGCAAGCGGCTGCTCCCCGGCTTTGACAAGGACAGCCAGGTGCTGGTGGAAGCCAGCCAGGCCGGCAAGCCGGCGCTTCGGCTGCGCAAGGCCGGCGGGGATTGGGCCCTGGAGCTGCCGGTGGCGGCCAAGGCCGACAAGAGCCAGGTGGACCTGCTGCTAAGCCAGGCCCAGGCCATCGAGCGCGAGGAGGTCATCGACGAGAAGCCGGCCCCGGGCAGCCTGGCCCAGTTCGGGCTGGCGCCCGCCCAAGGCAGCATCACCTTCACCGATGTCTCGGGCAAGGCCCGCACCCTGCTCTTCGGCAGCCTCAACCCCATGGGCCAGAGCGCCTACTGCCAGGTCTCGGGCAGCCCGCAGGTGCTGCTGGCCCAGCAGTACTCGGTGCGCGGGGTGATGCGCTCCCCCGACCAGGTGCGCGACAAGGCGGTCTGGAGCCTGGATGCCTCCAAGGCGGTCAAGATCCGCAGCAGCTTCAAGGACTGGGCCTTCACCCTGGAGAAGGGCAAGGATGGCCAGTGGGCGGTGGCGAGGCCGGGCGCCAAGCCGGCCCTGGCCAATGCCAGCAAGGTGAGCGACCTGCTGGCCCAGCTCAACAACTTCCAGGTGCGCGACTTTGTCGCCGAGCCGCCCAAGGGCCTGGGCCAGTACGGGCTGGCCGCGGCCAAGGAGCGGGTGGAGGTGTGGGAGGAGGGCAGCACCGGCAGCAAGGTGCTGCTGCACGGCAAGGCAGACAAGGCCACTGCCAGCGTGGATGACTTCATGGTGCTGGGCCGGCCCCTGGTCTTCACCATGGAGAAGTACAACTTCACCACTTTGGCCAACCTGGCCAAGGAGCTGGAGGACAGGTCGGCCTTCAAGCTGAAGCCCTTTGATGTTGCCAAGGTGCAGGTGGAGGCCATGGGCAGCACCTACACCGCGGAGAAGAAGGCCGGGGACTGGGTGCGCAGCTCGGGCACGCCGCTGGCCAAGG
>CAYXCT010000160.1:0-5261 GCA_964463435.1 uncultured bacterium
TCAGCCGGCCGTGCGGGTTGACGATCAAAGCGCCGCCATCGCCGCGCCAGGCGATGCCCGGGCATTCCGCGAGCCCGCGGCCGGAATCGAGGGCAGCCAGCACCGGCTCCAGCAGGCATTCCGGCTCATCCATGAAAAAGGCATCCACCTCGGGGTGGGCCTGCATGAACTCTTGCAGCAGCCAGGGCGTGTCACCCACGATCTTCAGCCGGCACAGGGTCGCCATGCCGCGGGCCTTGGCCGCCTTGAGCGCCTGCAGGTCCGGCTCTTGGGTGTCAAAGCCCAGGCGCACCAGGCAGGCCTTGGCCTGGCTGGCGGCCACGCTCTTGGCCACCTGCGGCATGGCAAGGTCCCGGCCATTGGCATCGATGAGCTCCACCTCATGCCCGGCCCGCTCGGCCACCGCCGCGCAATAGAGCAGGGAGAGCGGCGGATAGACCGAGCCCAGGTCCTTGTGCTCAAAGCGCTCCTCGCGCACCACGGGATAGCCGCCCACCCGGGGCGGGTTGATGATCAGCAGCCGCATCCCTCGCCCTCCGCCTGGCTCACTGGGCCTTCCCCTCCCCTTTGGCGGATTTGGCCGCCTCGGTCTTGGCCACCCAGGCTTTGATCTCCTCCACCGCCTCCAGCATCAGCTTGGCCTTGCCCAGCCCGAACTGGAAGGGATAGGGGTCATCCGCGCTGCGCTTGAGGACGATCATGGGGTTGCCCTTGTACTCGCTCTCTTCGATGATGGCCATCACGGCTCCAGAGAGGTCGGCCGGGCCGGGGCCGCATGCCCCAGGTCCACAGCCGATCCGGTTTTGGCATAATCAAGGATGTGCCCGAGCAGGCTGGCGATGCCGCGCCAGGCCAAGTTCACCTGGGCCCGGCTGCGCAGGGTGGCCAGCGAGCGCAGCAGGAACCAGGGATGCAGGTGCAGCTTCCAGAGCTTCCGCACCCAGTAGCGGTGGTCGATGCCGCTCTTGAGCACCGTCTCGCTCATGTCATAGCGCTCATAATCCAGGGGCTCGATGGTCAGCCAGCCGCTCTTGCGCGCCTGCTGCCACAGCGGGCTGCCGGGGTAAGGGATGACCACGGAAGCTTGCAGGCAGTCGCCGAACTTGGGCTTGTAGAGCAGCAGCTCGCGGGCCACGCGGTAGGTGGCGCGCACATCCTCCTCGGTCTCCCAGGGATAGCCCACCATGGTGGTCAGCAGGGTGACCAAGCCATGGTCGCGGGCCGCCATCACCCCCTGGCGGATCTTGTCGATGCCCTCCAGCTTGGCCAGCTTGGCCAAGCCCTGGTCCGTGCCCGCCTCCACCCCTATCTTGAGCAGGCGGAACCCGCAATCGGCCATCAGGGCGCAGAGCTCGCCATCCAGCAGGTCACCGCGGGCATTGACCGAGATGGGTATCTTGCCAGCCAAGCCCTTGGCTTTCATGAGGCGGTGGAACTCCCGCATCCATTCCCGGTCATAGATGGGCCCGGTCTCGTTGTCATCAAAGATCTCCCGGGCCCCCAGGGCGATGAGCTGCTCTATCTCGGCCACCACGTTGGCCGGGCTGCGCAGGCGCGCGGTGCGGTCCCAGAGGGCATGCTGCCAGATGCAGAAGGTGCAAACGCTGACCCGGCCCTGGCCCAGCCCGCAGCCGCGGCCCGTGAGGATATAGGCCACCCCAGGCAGCAGGTAGGCCTCGCCATAGCTCTTCCAGCGGGTCAGCTCGCGGTCGATGAAGGGCAGGCTGTCCAGGTCTTGGGTGAACTGGTGGGGACCGCTGGAAATCGGCCCGCCTGGGCCGCGGTGCCAGACTCCCGGCGGCATGGCCGCGCCCTGCTCCAGGTGCCGGGCCAGGCCCACCACCGTGGCATCATAATCCCCTCCGGTCAGCACAAAATCAGCCTGGCTGCCGAGCAGGGTCTCCTCAGGGAAATAGCTGACATGGTCGCCCACCACCGCCACCTTGAGGCCGGGCAGGGCCTGCTTGGCCATGGCGATCCATTCCCAATGGGCCTTGAGCACCGGGGCCTTGGTCTCCATGAGCAGGAGCTGGGGCTCAAAAGCGGCCAATCCAGCCATGAAAGCTCCCATGGCCTGCCGCTCGTTGATGCCGTCCGCCCACAGCACCTCGTGCCCCGCCTGCTTCAAGTTGGTGGCGGCATGGGCCGGGATCAGCGGGAAGATGCGCACCTGCAGGCTGTGCGAGAACTTGAGATGCCGGTTCTGCGAGAGCAGGGGGTATTGCCCGTCCTTGGTGACCGGGGGATAGGCTATGGCGATGCGCATGCTCACTCTCAGTTGTCGCGGCTGGCCCTGCGGGCCGCCGCAAACCCCGCACCGCCGACCCTACCAAAGGTACTTGAGGGGGTCCTTCACGCGGTTGTTCAAGTAGACCGTGAAATGGAGGTGCGGCCCGGTGGTGCGGCCGGTGACGCCGACACGGGCTATGGCCTGGCCTTGCCTCACCCGCTGGCCGCTGTGCACCAGGATGGCGTTGAGGTGGCCATAGAGCGTCTTGTAGCCATTGCCATGGCTGATGATGACGCACTTCCCAAAGCCCCCATTCCACCCAGCCAGCACTATCTTGCCACCCGCAGCGGCGCAGACCAGGCTGTTGAAGGCAGCGCGGATGTCGACCCCATTATGCAGCTTCTTCTCGCCCGTGAAAGGGTCGATGCGCTCCCCCACCAGCGAGGTGTAGACCCCCTGCAGGGGGGAGCGGAAGAGCCGGCGCTGCTGGAAGAGCTGGCGCATGGCCGGGCTCAGCTGGCGCGGATGCCCGCCTGGGATGAAGAGCACCTGGCCAGCGGACAGCTCGGACCAAGGCACGCTGTTGGCAGCGGTGATGGCCAGGGCCGGCACCTGGTACATGGCCGCCAGGGTGTCAGCGCCCTCCCCGGCCGCGACCTGATGCAGGCAGCCGCGCTGATTGGGAAGCAGCAGCGGCTGGCCCAGGCTGGCATCCAGATCCTCCAGCTCGGGGTTGAAGCCCACCACGGTGTCGATGTTGACCTTGTAGTCCTTGGCCACTCCCCAGAAATTCTCGCCTTCATCGACCTTGTGGACCTCAACCTTGAAGCCAGGGGATTTCACTGTCTTGTTGAGCGCATCTGCCGCAGCCTGCTTGGCCTTGGCATCTGTCCACGTCTGCATGTCTGGCAGCAGCATAGGCCCAAGCACGCTGCCACGAGAGCGCAAGAACCAGAAGCCGCTGAACAAAGCCGCAACAAAACAAAGGACCAGAGCCCATTTCCACGGCTTTATCTTTGGCTTTTCAGGGACTATTTGATCTTCAAAAGAAGCCAATTTCCACTCCATTATCAATAGCTTATTGACATCACCATTCTACCGGACATTGAATTTTCGTCAAGATTTTGGAGGATTTTCTTCAAAAAGTTTCACCATGAGCAAAACAGCACACAGGCAAGATAGAAACAGTGCTCCCAATGGCCATAAATGATATATGACAAAAAGGATCAATGTTGGAAAGACAATGCACAATTCACACCAAGCCATATAGACCTCAGGCCTCATATCAGATAAAGATAGCCTGGAATTCAGATAAACTTTGAGCCAATTTTTTGCTCTTTTTGTCAAAAAAATAGCATTAATTTGAGCTAATCCATCAATTAAATTGAAATACCAGACCTTATTCCCTTCTTTATCGTTCTCAGATGAGATCTGTGGCGCTAAAGAAGGCCACTCTTTGGGCGCTGTTTTTCTAAAATCCATTGTTTCTAATATAATTTCAGCTCTTTTCTCATCTAATGGCTGCTCGAATCCATTTGCATTTACTTTATAATCAAATTCTATGCTATTTTTATTCAATTCTCTGACTTTTTCCGTCAATTTACGCGTGCTCATTCCTGTTTCAATGATCTCTTGGCAAACCTCTCGTTGTATCTTTGGATCTGAAATCTTTAAAATCTCTCTAGCGTGCCGCATTGTGATAACAGCGCGCGCTGTCATCTCTTGAATATCATTGGGCAATTCTAGCAAACGGATGTATTCCGAGACTTGCTGCTGTTTGAGATTATAAGATTTTGCGATCTCTTCTTGGCTTTTTTTAAACTCTTTTGAGAGCCTAAAAAAAACCTTTGCTCTTTCAATGGGGTTCAAAGGCACTGAATCATTGGTGGTCATGCCATAATCCAGCATCTCCCAATCATTGAGATCGCGGATGATGGCTTTGACTGTCTTTGCTCCCAATTCCCTCAGGCAGCGGGTCCTGCGCTCGCCATCTGCCAGCTCATAATGGGTCTCAACCCATCCGGGCTTGAACAATGGGTTCTTATCAATGATGGGACGCACGATCACAGGATATTTCTGGCCCTTTTCCGCGATGGACAGCTTGGTGGCTGCCATCAATTCAGGGTCAAATATCTCACGGGGCTGATAAAGCCCTCTTTCAACCAGCTCAATGGGCAACTCAAGGATCTGCTCCGGCTCATTGATCTCAGCCATTCTATCCTCGCTCAGGAAGGCCTACCCATTGGGCCAAGCCGCTAGGCAGCGCAACCAGATCGGGCGCGGTCCAATCCGCGCCAGCTCTCACAAGTTTAACCTCGCTATGCGAGGTTGTCAAAGCTAGACAGGCCGCGCCGCTGGCCTTGGCCGCCTGCACGCCTGGCAGGCTGTCCTCCACCACCAGGCACTCCGAGGGCCTGAGGCCCAGGCCGGTTGCTGCCTTCAAATACACCTCCGGGTCGGGCTTGCCGCGCTGGACATCCCGGGCGGTCACCAGCACCTTGAAGAACTTGCGAAAGCCCATCTTGTCCATGACGCGCAGCACATTCAGCTCAGAGGCCGCGGTGGCCAGAGCCATGGGGATGCCCTGCGCCTGGGCCTGCTCGCAAAAGGCCCGCGCGCCCGCCACCTCTGGCAGCTTGGCCTCTGCCTGGGCGTGATAGAGGGCCTCCTTCTCATCCACCAGGCGGTGCAGCTCGGCATCGGGGAGAGGGCGGCCCAGCAGGATGGGGAAGATCTCCACATTGCGCCGGGCATCGATCAGCTCGCGAAGGTCGGCCATGCTGATGCCGATCTTGAAGCGCTGCACCAGCAGCTTCCAAGCCTCAAAGTGGAGCGGCATGGAATCCACCAGCACCCCGTCCATGTCCATCAACAAGCCCTTGAATTTTTGCACAGGTCCCCCAAAAGAAAATGCGACACCTTAGTGTCGCATTTCTCCATTTCCGGGTGAAGCCTTTTAAAAAGCGGCTGGCTCAACAGGGCAGGCTGGTCTGGCCCATCAGGTGCTTGTCCACGTGATGGGCAGCCACGC
>CAYXCT010000161.1:0-5256 GCA_964463435.1 uncultured bacterium
TGCAACCCGGTGCACAAGATCTCCATCATCCCGCGCGGCGTGGCGGCCCTGGGCTACACCATGCAGCTGCCCCTGGAGGACCGCTTCTTGGCGCGGCGCTCGGAGCTGGTCGCTGAGATCAAGAGCCTGCTGGGCGGCCGGGTGAGCGAGGAGATCCTCTTCAAGGACGTCTCCTCCGGCGCCAGCAATGACCTGGAGCGCGCCACGGCCATCGCCCACCGCATGGTCTGCGAATTCGGCATGAGCGGGAAGCTGGGCCCTGTCACCTATGGCCGCAAGGATCATGAGGTCTTCTTGGGCCGCGACATCGTGCAGGACAAGAACTACAGCGAGAAGACCGCCCAGAGCATCGATTCCGAGGTGCGCGGCATCATCGAGCAGTGCCATCGCGACGTGAAGGCTCTGCTGGTGAAGCACAAGGCCAAGCTGGATGTGCTGGCCAAGGAGCTGCTGGAGAAGGAGCTCATCGAGGGCGACCAGATCGACATGCTGCTGGGCCTCAAGCCCGCGCCCAGCGCGGCTCAGGCATGAAGCGCACGGCCCCGGCCAGGGTGGTGGATGCGCCCAAGATCGAGCGCGCCGTGCGCAGCATCCTGGAGGCGGTGGGCGAGGACCCGGACCGCGAGGGCCTGCGCGAGACGCCGGCCCGCATCGCCCGGCTCTACGCCGAGGTCTTCAGCGGCCTGGGGCAGGACCCCAGGGAGCAGCTCAAGGTCTTCGCCGACGAGGAGCATGAGGAGCTGGTGCTGGTGAAGGACATCCCCTTCCACAGCATGTGCGAGCACCACCTGCTGCCCTTCTTTGGCAAGGCCCATGTGGCCTACATCCCGCGCAAGGGGCGCTTGAGCGGGGTCAGCAAGCTGGCCCGCGTGGTGGAGGTCTGCTCGCGCCGGCCCCAGGTGCAGGAGCGGCTCACCAGCCAGGTGGCCGACGCCCTGATGCAGGGGCTCAAGCCGCACGGGGTGCTGGTGATGGTGGAGGCCGAGCACCTGTGCATGACCATGCGGGGCGTGCGCAAGCCGGGAAGCCTGATGGTCACCAGCGCCATCCGGGGCGCCTTCACCAAGCCCGCCACCCGGGCCGAGGTGATGGCCCTGATCAGCAAGCATCCCTGACCTTAGGGCGGCCCAGGCCGCCCTTTCTGTTGGAGCCCCTTGAACCCTGCTTTTGAGAGCCTGGCCCGCCAGGCCCGCAGCCGCACCCTGGTGATGGGCATCGTGAACCTGACGCCCGACAGCTTCTTCGACGGCGGGCGCAACCAGGGGCTCTCCGCGGCCCTGGCCACGGCCCGGGAGATGGCGCAGGCAGGCGCTGACCTGCTCGACCTGGGCGGCGAGAGCACCCGCCCAGGCGCGCCAGCGGTGCCGCTGCATGAGGAAATGGCCCGCGTGCGGCCCCTGGCCGAGGCCCTGGCCAAGGAATTGCCCGGCGTGGCCTGGAGCATCGACACCACGAAGCCACAAATAGCTGCCATGGCATTGGACCTGGGCGCCTGCTTGGTGAACGACCAGGACGCCTGCGCCGACCCGGCCATGGCCCGCCTGGTGGCGGAGCGCGGCTGCGGCATCTGCCTGATGCACCGCCTGGGCTCGGCCCAGGGCATGGCGGCCTCGCCCCAGGAGCAGAGCCATTACAGCCCCTTCGGCGTGGTGGCCGTGGTCACTGATTTCTTGCAGGCCCGGGCCGCGGCGCTGCAGGCGCAGGGCGTGGAGCGGGCCGCCATCTGGCTGGATCCGGGCTTTGGCTTCAACAAGACCGTGGCCGAGAACTTCAGCCTGCTCAAGCACCAGCAGGCCTTTGCCGAGGGCGGCTATGGGGTGCTGGTGGGCACCAGCCGCAAGAGCAGCCTGGGCGCGGTCTTGGGCGGCCTGCCCGCTGGCGAGCGCCTGGAGGCCACCGCCGCCACCGTGGCCGCGGCCGTGCTGCAGGGAGCGGCCTGCGTGCGCGTGCACGACGTGAAGGCCATGGCGCGCGTGGCCAGGGTGGCCCAGGCCATCCGCGACGCAGATTAGGGGCCCGGGCTTGCCTGCGCCCGCCCGAATCCAATGATGGAGCGATCATGAACCAGACCCTCGAGACCATGCTTCAGCACAAGAGCGACCGCAGCTACACCAGCCAGCCCGTGGGCGAGGCCCAGCTGGACCTGATCGTGCGCGCGGCCTACCAGGGCCCCACCAGCATCAACAGCCAGCAGGTCTCGCTGGTGGTGGTGCGCGACCCGGCCCGCCGCGCCCGGCTGGCCGAGATCGCCGGCGGACAGCCCTGGGTGGCCCAGGCCCCGGTCTTCATCTGCGTGGTGGTGGACCTGCACAAGACCGCGCAGGGCCTCAAGAGCCGGGGGGTGGAGCAGCAGACCCACCTGAGCGTGGAGGGCCTGGTGGCCGGCGTGCTGGACGCGGGCATCGCCCTGGGCAACCTGATGACCGCGGCCCACAGCCTGGGCCTGGGCGTGGTGCCCATCGGCGGCATAAGGCGCGACCCGCTGGCCGTGGCGGAGCTGCTTAAGCTGCCCAAGCTCTGCTTCCCGGTGAACGGCGTGTGCATCGGCCATGTGGACAAGCCGGCTTTGGCCAAGCCGCGCCTGGCCATCAGCACCTTCCGCCATGACGAGGCCTACAGCTCTGCCGGGCTGGATGCGGCCATCGCCGCCTATGACGCCGAGCTGATGGCCTTCTGGCAGGCCCAGGGCCGCGCCAATGGCCAGCCCTGGTCAGAGAGCGTGGCCGGGGCCTACAAGCAGGTCTATTACACCCAGGTCAAGGAGGCTGTGATCCGCCAGGGCTTCACCCTGGAGAGATAGCCTCCCCCACTCCACAGGATTCATGCGCAAACTCTTCGGAACCGACGGCATCCGCGGCCTGGCCAATGCCGGCGATGTGACCCCGGAAGTGGCCTTCAGGCTGGGACGCGCCGGCGCCTTCTTCTTCAAGAGCCGCCACAAGACCCCCAGCATCGTGGTGGGCCGCGACACCCGCCTCTCCGGCGACATGCTGGAGGGCGCGCTGGTGGCCGGCATCTCGAGCATGGGCGTCAACGTGCTGCGGGTGGGCGTCATGCCCACCCCGGCCATCGCCTGGCTCACCGCCCGCTACCAGGCGGACGCCGGGGTGGTCATCTCGGCCAGCCACAACAGCTTTGAGGACAATGGCATCAAGTTCTTCAGCCCCCAGGGCGAGAAGCTGTCGGATGAGACCGAAGCCAAGATCGAGGCCCTCTACCATGGCGCCCAGATCAACGCCGAGCGCCCCATCGCCGAAGGCGTGGGCCGCGTGCTGGAAGAGCCCGGGGCGCTGAGCGAATATTGCGGCTTCGCCCGCCGCACCGTGCCCGAGCACCTGAACCTGCGCAACATGCACATCGTGGTGGACTGCGGCCACGGTGCCACCTACCTGAGCACGCCCGAGGTGCTGCGGCGCCTGGGCGCCCGGGTCACGGTGCTGAATGACCAGCCCGACGGCCGCAACATCAACGCCAACTGCGGCAGCACCTATCCCCAAGCCATGCAGGACGCGGTGGTGCGGCTGGGCGCTGACTGCGGCCTGGCCCACGATGGCGACGGCGACCGCGTGCTGATGGCGGATGAGAGCGGCAAGCTGGTGGATGGCGACCGCATGCTGGGGCTCTACGCCATCCACCGCAAGGCCCAGAACGCGCTGCCCAAGGACACGGTGGTGGCCACGGTGATGAGCAACCTGGGGTTCGAGCAGGCCATGGAGAAGGCCGGCATCACCTTGCTCCGCGCTCCGGTGGGCGACCGCTACGTGCTGGAGCTGATGAAGAAGAGCGGCTCCATGCTGGGCGGCGAGCAGAGCGGCCACATCATCTTCCGCCGCCACCAGCCCACTGGCGATGGCCTCATCACCGCCCTGCAGATGCTGCGCGTGATCAAGGAGAGCGGCAAGCCCCTGGCCGAGCTGGCCGGCTTCATGGCCGAGGTGCCGCAGATCCTGGTCAACGTAAAGCTGGCCAAGAAGAAGGACATCAAGTCCGTCAAGCCCCTGGCCGCCGAGATGGCCCGGGTGCAGCGGCTCTTGGGCAAGCAGGGCCGCCTGCTGGTGCGCTGGAGCGGCACCGAGCCCAAGCTGCGCATCATGATCGAGGGCCAGAGCATGGGCGAGATCGAGGCCCTGGCCAACCGCCTGGCCGAGCTGGCCAAGAAGCACATCAAGTAAGCCGGCAATGGGAGGGTCCCGTGAGCCCTGAACTGAAATTCGAAGCGATTGCCATCTCGGGCTTCTGCACAGAGCATCACATCGCCCGCTTGGCGCTCTTTGGCTCGGCGGTGAAGGGGACCTTGCGCCCGGACAGCGATGTGGACGTGCTTGTTGAATTTGAGCCGGGGCAGACCCCCGGCTATCTGGGCATGGCCCGCTTGGCGCGCTCGCTCTCCGGCCTGCTGGGCGGGCGGCCTGTCGATCTGCGCACGCCGCAAGAGCTGAGCCCCTATTTCAAGGCAGAGGTGTTGGCGGCTTGCGAGGTCCAATATGGCAAGCCCTGACCATATCCGCCTATTGCACATGGCAGAAGCCGCCCGGGAAGCGCTGGGCTTTGCCAAGGGCAAGAAGCGGGAGGACTTGGACGACAACCGGATGCTGGTGCTGGCCTTGGTCAAGGATATTGAGACCATCGGCGAGGCTGCAAGCAAAGTGGGCAGAGAAACCAGGGAGAAGCTGAGCGGCATCCCCTGGGCCGACATCATTGTGATGAGGCACCGCCTGATCCATGATTACTTCAGCGTGGATCTGGATATCGTTTGGGCTACGGTCCGGCTGGACCTTCCGAGCTTGGTTCAGGAGCTGGAGAGAGCGCTCCTCTAAACATACCATTCACTTAGGGATTTCATGCCCCATCTTTGCGTCAACATAGACCATGTTGCCACCCTGCGCCAAGTGCGGCGCGAGAAGTACCCGGACCCGGTGCTGGCCGCGGCGCTGGCGGAGAGGGCGGGCGCCATCGGCATCACCGTGCACCTGCGCGAGGACCGGCGCCACATCCAGGACGCGGACGTGCTGCGCCTGCGCAAGACCGTGAAGGGCAAGCTCAACCTTGAGATGGCGGCCAGCCCTGAGATCATCAAATTCGCGCTCAAGCTGGGGCCGGATGAATGCACCCTGGTGCCCGAGAAGCGGCAGGAGCTGACCACTGAGGGCGGCCTGGACGTGGCGGGCCAGAGGGCCAAGATCGCCCGCGCGGTGTGGGCCCTGCGCGAGGCCGGCATCGTGGTGAGCCTGTTCATCGGCCACCAGGCCAGCCAGG
>CAYXCT010000162.1:0-5231 GCA_964463435.1 uncultured bacterium
GGCCATTGTTTCAGCGCCGCATGAAGCCGAGGTTAAGGCTTGGGCAAAAGGGCGTAAAAAAGCCCCCGGTCATCCCGGGGGCCATGCCTGCCTTTCACTGCCCTGCTGCTAAGCCCGGGGCTGCTCCCCCCTGCAGCGCTGGTAGAAGCCCTCGCAGCGCTCGGCCAGGGCGTCCCAGCTGAGCTCTTGCTCAGCCAGCTGGCGCGCCTTGGCGCGATAGGGCTTGGCTGCCCCGGCTCTGCAGAGCGCGAGCAGGCCCTCGCAGAAGCCCTCCGAGGAGGGCGGCACCAAGAGCCCGGCGCCCGAGCCCTGCAGCACCTGGGCCACATGGCCCACGGGATTGCAGAGCACCGGCAGGCCAGCGGCCAGGTATTCGCCCACCTTGTTGGGCCAGCGGGCCTGGTTCATGCGGTTGTCCGCCAGCGGGATGGCGCCCAGGTCGGCGGCGGCCAGCCAGCGCGCGAGGTCCGCATCGGGCACGCGGCCGGGCGCGATGCAGGCCTGCTCCACGCCCGCCTCCCGCGCCATGCCCATCTTCTGCTCGGGCATGGGCCCCAGCAGCAGCAGGCGCAGCCGCGGCTCCTTGGCGCGGGCCAGGGCCAGGCCCTGCAGCAGCAGGGGCAGGTCGGTGGAGCCCAGGCCCAGGTAGAGCGCGTAGAAGAGGCCGGGGTCCAGGCCCAGGCTCTTGCGGGCCGCGGCCTGGTCCTGAACCTGGATGCCGCGCGTGTCAGCCCCGCCCGGCAGCAGCAGCACGCGGTCTGGGGCCAGGCCCAATCCCAGGGCGCGCTGGGCCAGCGCGGGCGAGATGGCCGTCACCCAGCCGGCCAGCAGGCGCACCCGCTCCTCGGCCCTCTCCTCGATCTCGGCCTTCAGCGTGCGGGCATTGGCGTTGACCCCGCCCTTGCCCCACCAGTCGGCCCAATCCGAGACCAGGGGGGTAGCCTTGAGCACGCGGTGGATGTAGGCCGGCAGCACCACATTGGGCTTGTGGTCAAAGGCATGCACCAGGTCGTAGCCATGGCCCAGGCAGAACCCGGCCCGCCAGGGCAGGTCCAGCCAGCCCCAGCCGCCGCGGTGGGTGTCGCGGAAGTGCGGGGCCAGGAAGACCCTCACCCCCCCCTCCTCATACGCTTGGCTGCCGAAGGGGCGGTGGGAGGTGGCCAGCAGGTCCACCTGATGGCCGCGCCGCGCCAGTCCCTGGCCCAGGCGCAGGGCCCGCACCGCGGTGCCCTCGCCCATCCAATTATGGGCCACCATCAGCAGCCGCAGGCTCACAGCGCCACCGCCGCGAACTGGCCCGGCGCCTGCCAGGCCTGCAGCTGGCTGTAGCCCGCCTGGCGGGCCCATTCCCGCGCCTCGGCCAGCGCCCGGCCCACATCCCCAGGCTTGTGCGCATCGCTGCCCAGGCAGATGCCGACCCCGGCCTCGCGCAGATGGGCCAGGAACTGCTGCGAAGGGTAGATCTCTCCCACCGGGGCCCGCAGGCCGCTGGTGTTCAGCTCCACCAGCACCTTGGCCTTGGCAAAGGCCTCGGCCGTGGCGCGGAAATCAGCGCTCAGGTCGCCCTGCGGCCGGTGGCCGAACTTCTTGGCCAGGTCGCAATGGCCGATGATGGTGAAGAGCCCGCTGGCGGCTGAGAGCCTGAGCTGGCGCAGGTACTCCCGCCACACCTCGTCCACCTGGTGGCGCTTCCACTCCTCCATCTCGCCCGGGTCGTCGATGCCCCAGTCCCAGAAATCCTCATCCGTGAGGATGCGCTGCTCCTTGCGCACCTTCTGGTAATGGACCGAGCCGATCACATAGTCGAAGGGCGCCAGGCTGATGAGGCGCTTCAGCTCCGCCTCGGCCTCCGGGAAGTAGTCGGCCTCCACGGCCATGCGGATGGGCAGCCCCGGGTTGGCGCGCCGCAGGCTTGCGACCTCCTCGCAGTACCCGGCCAGCTCCTCCTCGCCCATGTTCCAGGGCGAGGGGCCCTTGGGGTGCGGCAGGTGGTCGGAGAAGCCCAGCTCCGAGAGGCCCACGGCCTTGGCCTGGGCCACGTACTCGGCCATGCTGCCCGTGGCGTGCTTGCAGCGGCTGGTGTGGGTGTGGTAATCAGCCGGCATGGGCGGCCTTGGCATGGCGCTCAAAGCTGAAGGCCCGCACGTCCGCGGCCAGGGGCTGGCCCAGCACCGTTTCGCTGACCCGCTGGATGGTGAGCGGCGCGAAGAGGATGCCGCGCCGGAAGTGGCCGCAGGCCAGGAACAGGCCAGCGATGGGCGTGGGCCCCAGGGTGGGCCAGCCGTCATCAGAGCCGGGGCGCAAGCCCGCCCAAGTGCGGTCCACCAGGCAGGGCCTGAGGTCCGGGATGGTCTCAAAGGCGTTCTGCAGCAGGTACTCCAAGCCCTCGCCGGTGACCACCTTCTCAAAGCCCTTGTATTCCACGGTGGCGCCGGCGATCACGCGGTTGCCGTGGCGCGGCACCAGGTAGATGTTCTCGGCGTGGATGGGCAGGTCCGGCACCAGCTCCGGGGGCGCCACAAAGCTGACCACCTGGCCGCGCACCGGCACAAAGGCCGGCTTGGGCCCCAGCAGGCCGCCCAGCACCTGGCCGCTCCAGGCCCCGGCCGCCACCACCACCGCGCCCGCGGCGTGGAACTCCCCCAGGGCCCGCACGCCCTTGATGGCCCCGGCCTCGGCGGCCAGGGGCTCCACCGGCGCATGGTCATGCAGGGCCACGCCCAGCTTGCGGCAGGCCGCCTCCAAGGCGGCCACCAGGGCCTCGTTGTCCACCCACTGGTCGCCGCTGGCCAGGTAGCCGGCCGACACGCGCGGGTGCAGGTAGGGCCAGCGCTTCATCAGCGCCTCGCGGCCCAGCTTCTCCACCTGGCCGGAGCGGGTCTTCTGCCACAGGTACTTGGCCTCCAGCCGGCGCTCATAGCCCGCGCCAAAGGCCAGGTGCAGGGCCCCCCGGGGATGGTAGTGCAAGTCCGCGCCCGCCTCGGCCGCCAGCTCAGCGGCAAAGCCCGGCCACAGGTCGCGCGAGACGATGGTGGCCGCGAAATAGGCATCATCCTCCATGGCCTCGCTCTGCGGGCCTATCATGCCCGCCGAGGCGAAGCTGGCCTCGCGGCCCAGCGGCCCGGCCTCAAAGAGGCTCACCTTCTTGCCAGCCTTGGCCAGGCTGCGCGCCAGCCCCAGCCCCATCACCCCGCCGCCGATCACGATCACATCCGCGCTTCTCATTCAGAATGCCCCCAGAACGACCTCACACCCGCCCCACAGACAAGAACCCCTCCCCCTCTCCACAGTGGGAGGGGGAGGGGTCATGCAAGCGTAGGCTCCCGCGGCAAGGGAGGGGGTGAGGTCTACACCCCTCCCAATTTCTTCAGCACCCAAGTCTTGACGCTCTGCACCAGGAAGAGGTAGCAGAAGATGACGCCCTCCAGCACCAGCAAAAAGCTGGCTGGCGGGGGAACCAGCTTGAAGGTGGCGGCCAGCGGCGTGTAGGGCAGGGCCAGGCCGAAGGCCAGGATGGCGCCGCTGGTGAGCATGAGGAAGCGGCTGGGCATGCTCTCGATGAAGGGCTTCTTGCTGGTGCGGATGACGAAGATGACCAGGGTCTGCGTGAGCAGGGACTCCATGAACCAGCCGGTGTTGAAGAGCGGCTGGTTGAGGGCTCCCTTGAAGCCCCACCAGAGGATGCCAAAGGTGGCGAAGTCAAAGATCGAGCTCAAGGGGCCGATGGTGACCACATAGCGCTGGATGCCAGCGATGTCCCAGGCGCGGGGGCTCTTGAGGTTCTCCGGGTCCACGTTGTCGGTGGGGATGCCCACCTGCGACAGGTCATAGAGGAAGTTGTTGAGCAGGATCTGGATGGGCTGCATGGGCAGGAAGGGGATGAGCAGGCTGGCCCCGGTCATGCTGAACATGTTGCCGAAGTTGGAGCTGGCGCCCATGCGGATGTACTTGATGATGTTGGCGAAGGTGCGCCGCCCCTCGATCACGCCCTCGCGCAGCACCAGCAGGCTCTTGCGCAGCAGGATGAGGTCCGCCGATTCCTTGGCGATGTCCACCGCGTTGTTGACCGAGATGCCGATGTCAGCCGCCTTGAGGGCCGGGGCGTCATTGATGCCGTCGCCCAAGAAGCCCACGGTGTGGCCATTGGCGTGCAGGGCGTGCACCACCCGCTCCTTCTGCAGGGGCGAGAGCCGGGCGAAGACCGTGGTGTGCCGCACCAGCTCGCGCAAGGCCGCGTCGTCCATGGCCTCCAGCTGGTCGCCCACCACCATGCCCTTCACGTTCAGCCCCACCTCTGAGCAGATCTTGCGGGTCACCAGGTCGTTGTCGCCCGTGAGCACCTTGAGCTCGATGCCCAGCCTCTCCAGCAGCTGGATGGTCTTGCGGGTGGTGGGCTTGGGCGGGTCCAGAAAGGCCACATAGCCGGCCAGGGTCAGCCCGGCCTCATCGTCCTTGCCATAGGCCGCCTTGGGCTGGTCGAAGCCCTTGTAGGCCAGGGCCAGCACCCGGTAGCCCTGGGCGCTCAAGGCGTTGAACTCCTGCTTCAGGGTGTCCAGCAGCAGGGGGTCTATCTCGTTGACCTCATCCTCCACTTGGTAGCGCGCGCAGCGCTTGAAGAGCTCCTCGGGCGCGCCCTTGGCGATGAGGGTGTGCTTGCCGCCCTCATCCACCACCACTGACATGATGCGGCGCTGGAAGTCGAAGGGGATCTCATCCACCTTGCTGATGCCGGTGGCTGGGCGGTGGGACTCATGCTTCAGGATGGCGCGGTCCAGCAGGTTCTTGAGCCCGGTCTGGAAGAAGCTGTTGAGGAAGGCCAGCTTGAGCACCTCATCGCTGTCCTGCCGCACCACATCGCAATGCTTCTCCAGCACCACCTTGTCCATGGTCAGGGTGCCGGTCTTGTCGGTGCACAGCACGTCCATGGCGCCAAAGTTCTGGATGCTGGCCAGCCGCTTGACGATGACCTGGTGCTTGGCCATGGCGCTGGAGCCCTTGCTCAGGTTCACCGCCACGATCATGGGCAGCATCTCGGGGGTGAGGCCCACGGCCACCGAGAGGGCGAAGAGCAGGGCGTCGCTGAAGCTGGCATGCTCCACGAAGAGCTGGATGCCGAGGATGCTGGCCGAGAGGATGAGCATCAGCCGGATCATGAGCCAGGTGAACTGGCGGATGCCCTTGTCGAAGGTGGTCTCGCGCCCGGCTGCGGTGAGGCGCTGGGCGATGGCGCC
>CAYXCT010000163.1:0-5222 GCA_964463435.1 uncultured bacterium
CGATGCGCTCCTTGTTGCCCTTGACGCTGTTGATGACGTAGCTGCCGGCCTTGAGCTTGCCGGAGTAGACGCGGAAGTAGGTCAGCTTGCCGACGAACGGGTCGCTCATGATCTTGAAGGCCAAGCCGGCGAAGGGCTGGTCGTCGCTGGTCAGGCGCTCGACCGTGGGCTCCTCGCTGTCGGTGCGGGGGTCGAAGCCCTTCACATTGGGCTTGTCCAGCGGGCCAGGCAGGTAGCGGATGACGGCGTCCAGCAGGGGCTGCACGCCCTTGTTCTTGAAGGCCGAGCCGCAGAGCACCGGGATGATCTGGAAGGCCAGCACGCCCTTGCGCAGGGCGTCCTTGATCTGCTCGGGGGCCACATCCTTGCCCTCGAGGAAGGCTTCCATGATCTTCTCGTCAAAGTCAGCCACCTTCTCGACCAGGTACTGGTGCATCTCCGCGGCCTTTTCCTTCAGGTTGGCGGGGATCTCCACCAGGTCGAACTGGGCGCCCAGGTTCTCATCATGCCAGAGGTAGGCCTTCATCTCGATCAGGTCGATGAGGCCCTTGAAGTCGCTCTCCTGGCCGATGGGCCACTGGATGGGCACGGCATTGGCGGCCAGCTTCTGCACCAGGCTGTCCACGTTCATCTGGAAGTCCGCGCCCACCTTGTCCATCTTGTTGACAAAGGCCAGGCGGGGGACCTTGTAGCGCTCGGCCTGGCGCCAGACCGTCTCCGACTGGGGCTCCACGCCGTTGCCGCCGTCAAAGACCGCCACGGCGCCGTCCAGCACGCGCAGGCTGCGCTCCACTTCCACGGTGAAGTCCACGTGGCCAGGGGTGTCGATGATGTTGATGCGGTGGTCTTTCCAGAAGCAGGTGGTGGCGGCGGAGGTGATGGTGATGCCGCGCTCCTGCTCCTGCTCCATCCAGTCCATGGTGGCGGCGCCTTCGTGCACCTCGCCGATCTTGTGGGTCTTGCCCGTATAGTACAGCACGCGCTCGGTCAGCGTGGTCTTGCCGGCGTCAATGTGGGCCATGATGCCGATGTTGCGGGTTCGCTCTAGGGGGTACTCTCGGGCCACCGAAATCTCCAGGCAAAACAGGGTCAGGGTTGCAGGAAGTCAGGCCGTGCGCTCTCTTGGAACTACCAGCGGTAATGGGCAAAGGCCTTGTTGGCCTCGGCCATCTTGTGCGTGTCCTCGCGCTTCTTGACCGCGGCGCCGGTGTTCTGGCTGGCTTCCAGGAACTCGCCGGCCAGGCGGGCCATCATGCTCTTCTCGTGGCGGGCGCGGGCAGCGGTGATCAGCCAGCGGATGGCCAGCGAGACGCGGCGCTCAGGGGCCACATCGATGGGCACCTGGTAGTTGGCGCCGCCCACGCGGCGGGACTTGACCTCCACCGCGGGCTTGACATTGTCCATGGCGGTCTTGAACACATTGACCGGCTGGTCGTTGCCCTTGGCCTGGATGATGTCCAGCGCGCCGTAGAAGATGCTCTCAGCCGTGCTCTTCTTGCCGCCATACATCAGGCAATTCATGAACTTGGCGACCAGCTTGTTGTTGAACTTAGGATCGGGCAGGATGTCTCGCTTGCCTGCTTCCCTGCGACGGGGCATTGAAAATTCCTCCTGTTTTCCTGGATCAGGCCGGGGTCAGTTCGCTTACTTCTTGGCGCCCTTGGCGGCTGGGGCCGCGTCCTTCTTGGGGCGCTTCATGCCGTACTTGCTGCGGCTCTTCATGCGGCCGGTGACGCCTGCCGTGTCCAGGGCGCCGCGGATGATGTGGTAGCGCACGCCGGGAAGGTCCTTCACGCGCCCGCCGCGCACCAGCACGATGGAGTGCTCCTGCAGGTTGTGCCCGATGCCGGGGATGTAGGTCGTGACCTCGATGCCGTTGGTCAGCCGCACGCGGGCCACCTTGCGCAGCGCCGAGTTGGGCTTCTTGGGCGTCACGGTGTAGACGCGGGTGCAGACGCCGCGGCGGAATGCGCTGGACTTGAGCGCCGGCGAGGCGGTCTTGTGCTTGATCTTCTTCCGGCCGTGCCGGATCAGCTGATTGATGGTGGGTGTCACGTCCAGTGCTCCCCGTGGTCAAAATAAAGAAGGCGGGCATACGAGCCCCGCCTTCTAAAAGGTACCAGAACAACACCTGCTGTCCGGTCCGCCAGGTCCCTGGCGCGGTGGCTCCCCTCCTTGAATAGAGGCTCGCAAAAAGCAACTGATATTACATCATAAAAATCTTTTGTCAAACTATTTTCTCTCTGTTTCTATAAAAAATCACTGCTCAGGCCTTTTAGACCCCGGCTTTGACCAGGGCTTCAGCCGGAGCCTCCTCTGTTGCGACAGCCGGGATGTCCAGATATTGCTTGTAAATGGGCATTCCGGTGCCAGCTGAGATGAGGTGGCCCATGATGACGTTCTCCTTGAGGCCGCGCAGCGGGTCCACCTTGCCGGAGATGGCGGCTTCGGTGAGCACGCGGGTGGTCTCTTGGAACGAGGCCGCGGAGATGAAGCTCTCCGTGCCCAAGGAGGCCTTGGTGATGCCCAGCAGCACGGGCTTGGCAGTGGCCGGGGCCTTGCCGAGCGCGGAGACGCGGCCGTTCTCGTCCGAGAAGCGGAAGCGGTCGGTCTGATTGCCGGTGAGGAACTCGGTGTCGCCCGGCTCATCGATGACCACCTTGCGCAGCATCTGGCGCACGATGACCTCGATGTGCTTGTCGTTGATGCCCACGCCCTGCAGGCGATAGACCTCCTGCACCTTGTTGAGCAGGTACTCCTGGACCTCGAAGATGCCCTTCACGTCCAGGATGTCATGCGGATTGATGGGGCCGTCCGTGAGCTGCTCGCCAGCCAGCACATGGTCGCCCTCGCGCACGTTGATGTGGCGGCCCATGGGGATGAGGTATTCGCTGACCTTGCCCCCCTCGTTGCTGACCGTCAGCTTGCGCATGCCCTTGACGTTGCCGGCGAAGCCCACCACGCCATCCATCTCGGTGATGATGGCCGCGCCCTTGGGCTTGCGGGCCTCAAAGAGCTCAGCCACGCGCGGGAGGCCGCCCGTGATGTCGCGGGTCTTGCTGATCTCGCGGGGGATCTTGGCCAGGATGTCGCCCGGCAGCACGTCCTGCTGGTTCTCCATGGAGAGGTAGGAGCCGGTGGGGACGGAGTAGCTGGCCAGCAGGCCGCCGTCCTTGCCGCGCACCGTCAGCTGGGGATGGCGCTGCTCCTCCTTGGTCTCGACGATCTGGCGCTCCATCAGGCCGGTGCTCTCGTTGGTCTTCTCGCGCATGGTGACGTTCTCGATGATGTCCTCGAACTTGAGGACACCCGCCACCTCGGTGAAGATGGGCACCGCGTAGAGGTCCCAGTTGGCGAGCACATCGCCCTTCTTGACCGGGTCCCCGTCCTTCACCTTGAGGATGGTGCCGTAGGAGAGCGGGAACAGCTCCTTCTCCTGGCCCTTCTCATTGATGATGGAGAGCTCGCCCTGGCGGTTGAGCACCACCAGCTCGTTGTTGCGGTTCTTGACGGTCTTGACGTTGTTCAGGCGCACCTTGCCGGCGCTCTGGGCCTCCAAGCGCGACTGCTCGACCACGCGGCTGGCCGTGCCGCCCACGTGGAAGGTGCGCAGGGTGAGCTGGGTGCCGGGCTCGCCGATGGACTGGGCGGCGATGATGCCGACCGGCTCGCCGATGTCCACCATCTCGCCGGTGGCCAGGTTGCGGCCGTAGCACTTGGCGCAGACGCCGCGGCGGCTCTCGCAGGCGAGCACCGAGCGGATGTGGATCTTCTCGACGCCAGCGGCCTCGATGCGGTCGGCCGTGGCCTCATCGATCTCCTGGTTGGCGCGCACCAGCACCTCGTCGGTGAACAGGTCCACCACGGGGTCCAGGGCCACGCGGCCCACGATGCGGTCCTTGAGGGGCTCGATGATCTCGGTCCCTTCCTTGATGGCGCTGATGTAGATGCCCTTCTTGGTGCCGCAGTCATCCTCGTGGATGATGACGTCCTGGGCCACGTCCACCAGGCGGCGGGTCAGGTAGCCGGCGTCCGCGGTCTTCAAGGCGGTGTCGGCCAGGCCCTTGCGCGCGCCGTGGGTGGAGATGAAGTACTCCAGCACGTTCAGGCCCTCGCGGAAGTTGGCGACGATGGGCGACTCGATGATCTCGCCGATCTGGCCGGTCAGCTTCTGCTGGGGCTTGGCCATCAGGCCGCGCATGCCGGCCAGCTGGCGGATCTGCATCTTGGAGCCGCGGGCGCCGGAATCGGCCATCATGTAGATGGGGTTGAAGCCGTTCTGGTCGTCCTTGAGCTTGTTCATCATCACTTCGGCGATCTCGTCGGTCACGCGGGTCCAGATGTCGATGACCTTGTTGTAGCGCTCGCCATCGGTGATCACGCCGGCCTGGTACTGCTTCTCGATGTCCAAGACCTCGAGGCGGGCCGTGTCGATGAGCTTGGCCTTGGTGTCAGGGATCTTCATGTCGGCGATGGACACCGTGATGCCACCGCGCATGGCGAAGCGGAAGCCCAGGGACTTCAGGTCGTCCAGGAATTTGACCGTGGGCCGGGTGCCCAGCTCGCTGTAAACGCGGGAGACCAGGCTGCCGATCTCCTTCTTGGTGAGCACCTTGTTGTGGTAGCCCAGGGCCTTGGGCATGATCTCGTTGAAGATGATGCGGCCCACGGTGGTCTCCACCAGCTTGCCGGCCATGCGCACCTTGATCTTGGCGTGCAGGCCCACTTCGCCGCTGTCGTAGGCGAAGATGACCTCTTCGGTGCCGTAGAAGCAGCGCCCCTCGCCCTTGTCGCCGGGCTTCTCCTTGCTCAGGTAGTAGGCCCCCAGCACGATGTCCTGGGTGGGCACCACGATGGGCTTGCCGCTGGCGGTGGAGAGGATGTTGTGGATGGAGAGCATCAGGAGCTTGCTCTCCAGCTGGGCCTCGGCCGAGAGCGGCACGTGCACGGCCATCTGGTCGCCGTCAAAGTCGGCGTTGAAGGCGGTGCAGACCAGCGGATGGATGCGGATGGCCTTGCCCTCCACCAGGATGGGCTCAAAGGCCTGGATGCCCTGGCGGTGCAGCGTGGGGGCGCGGTTGAGCAGCACCGGGTGGTCCTTGAGCACCTCCTCAAGGATGTCCCACACCTCGGGCTTCACCTTCTCGACCATCTTCTTGGCGCTCTTGATGGTCTGCACGAAGCCGCGGTCCTCCAGCTTCTTGATGATGAAGGGCTTGAAG
>CAYXCT010000164.1:0-5116 GCA_964463435.1 uncultured bacterium
CTCGCTTCCGGCCGCGCTGGCGCGGATCCCTATGCCTTCGCCGTGTCCGAGGTCTACCAGGACCTCTTCGGGGAAGGGAGCTACACGGGGAAGGGCATCTATGATGTCGATGCCTTTGAGGCCTGCCTGGAGGGGCGGGTGCCAGAGAACATCCTGCTCAGCCACGACCTCTTGGAGGGCAGCTTCGCCAGGGCTGGACTTGTCAGCGATGTCGAGTTCTTTGAGGAGTTCTTCGGCCACTACCAAGCTGCCGCCAGGTGCAAGCACCGATGGGCGCGCGGGGATTGGCAGCTTTTGCCCTGGATCCTCGGCTTTGCCCAGGGGAAAAGGTCATTGCTGGGGGTGGTGGCGCGCTGGAAGATGCTCGACAACCTCAGGCGCAGCCTGCTGGCGCCCAGCTGCTTTTTGGCCCTCTGTGCTGCCTGGTTCTTGCCCTTGGAACAGGCCGCGGCTTGGTCCTCTTTTGTGCTCGCCAGCCTCTTCCTGCCGCCCTTGTTGAGCGTGCTGGTCAGTGGCGTGATGCCCCAACGCCGTGATTATTCGCTGCGCCGCCATTGGCGCTCGCTGGGCCAAGAGCTGGGCGCGGGCATGCTCAAGGGATTCTTTTCTGTTGCGCTCTTGCCCGCCGATGCCTGGCTGATGGGGGATGCCATCTTCCGGACGCTCTTCCGCCTGTTCGCCAGCCGGCGCCGGCTCTTGGAATGGACTGCGTCAGCCTTTGAGCGGCGGGAGCAGACCAGCAGCCTGGCCCAATTCATCGTGCTCCTTAAAGCGGGCCCGGTCGCGGGCTTGTCCCTGCTGGCCTGGCTCCTCCTATTCAAGCCCCTGGCTTGGCCCTTGGCCCTGCCTTTGGCCCTGCTCTGGCTGGCATCCCCTGTCATTGGGCGCGCTTTCAGCCTGCCCAAGCCCAGGCGGCCCTTGGCCCATCTCAAGCCCAGGCAAGTTGAGGGCCTGTTTCAGTCCGCGCGGCGCACCTGGCATTTTTTTGAGGCTTTTGTCGATGCCTCGGTGCACCACCTGCCCCCGGACAATTTTCAGGAAGACCCTGAGCCAGCGCTGGCCACGCGGACTTCGCCGACCAATCTTGGGCTTTATCTGCTCTCCTGCGCTTCTGCGCACGATTTTGGCTGGCAAACGCCTCTGCAGCTCCTGGATAGGGTGGAAAAAGCGCTCGACAGCATGGAGGCCATGGACAAGCACCAGGGCCATTTCTACAACTGGTATGACCTAAAGGCCCTCAAGCCGATGGAACCGCGGTTCATCTCCACCGTGGACAGTGGGAACCTGGCTGGCCATCTGCTTGTCGCCCGCCAGGCCTTGCTGGAGCTGCTCAAAGCTCCTATCCTGCCAAGCTCCCCGCTCCGGGGCTTGAAGGACAGCCTGGCCTTGGCCCAGAGCGCGGCCCAGAGCGGGGAGCTCAGCCGTTTGGCTGGCAACCGCCTCAATGGCTTGCCAGCAGCTTTGGGCGCCCTCTCCACGGAGCTGCTCACGCCCGCGGCGGGCGCTCCAGCCTTTCGGGCGCAATTGTCCAGGCTCAAGCCGCTGACAGAAAGCCTGGTCGACATCTCGCAAAGCCTGAGCCAGGAGCATGGCGCGGCGGTGGCGGAGGAGCTCTTGCGATGGGCCCTAGCCTTGCAGGGCGAGCAGGAGGGCTTTGCCGCTTATGCAAGAGCCTTGCTGCCTGAGGCGCCGCTCGGCTTCAATCCGCCCTTGGATGAGGCAGCATCCGGCTTTCTGGCTCTGGGACTGGCAGGCTCGTCGTGGGAGGCAGGGGCCTTTGCCGGGCGCGTCCAAGCCTCGGCGGGCCGCATGCAAGCCTTGGTGGATGGCATGCATTTCGGGTTCCTCTATGACCCTGCCAAGAGCCTCTTTTCCATTGGGTATCGCGTGGCCGATGGGGTGCTGGATGCAGGGCATTATGACCTGCTCGCCTCGGAAACTCGGCTCACCAGCTTTTTGGCCGTGGCGCGCGGGGAGGTGAAGACCAAGCACTGGGCCCAGCTGGGCCGGCCCTTTGCGCCCCTGGGTCGGCGCACGGCGCTCCTTTCCTGGTCCGGCTCGATGTTCGAATACCTGATGCCCCTGCTGGTGATGCAGTCGCCCCCGGGGAGCCTGCTCTATGAGACCTATGGGGCGGTGGTGAAGCGGCAGATCCAATTTGGGAAAGAGCGGGGCCTGCCGTGGGGTGTGTCCGAGTCCGCCTGCAACATCCGCGACAAGGACATGACCTACCAGTACTCCGATTTTGGCGTGGAAGGGCTGGGCATCAAAAGCGGCCTGGGCAGGCACAAGGTGGTGGCGCCCTATGCCACGGTCCTGGCTTTGATGGTGGACCCAGGCTCCGCTGCCGCGAACTTGGACCGGCTCGCCAGCCTGGGAGCCCAGGGCACCTACGGCTATTATGACGCGGTCGATTTCGGGGCTGCCCGCTTTCCGGAAGGCAAGGCCTGGGTGGTGGTCAGGACCTTCATGGCCCACCATCAGGGCATGTCGCTGATCGCGCTCTCGAATGCGCTGCATGACGGCGTCATGCAAGAGCGCTTCATGGCGGTCCCCATGCTGAGGTCGGCCGCGCTCCTGCTGCAAGAGCGGTCTCCGCGGGATGTGGCGCTGAGCCGACCCACCTCTCTGGCAGAGGAATCGTGGCCGGTCTCTGAGGCCGGCCCTCCGGTCCTGCAGCGCATCTTCAACAGCCCGCATTCCAGCCTGCCGCAGACCCATCTGCTCTGCAATGGCAGCTATTCGGTCATGCTCACCGCTGCGGGCGGCGGCTACAGCCGTTGGAAGGATTCCTGCGTGACGCGCTTCCGGCCCGATGCGATCCGCGAAGCCTGGGGAAGCTTCCTTTTCATCCGCGACATGCGGGATGGGGATGCTTGGAGCGCCACCTACCTGCCCAGCCGCCGCGAGCCGGCCAGCTACCAGGCCCTCTTTCGGGAGGACAAGGCTGAGTTCATCCGCCGGGATGGCAGCCTGGAGAGCCACTTGGAAGTGGCGGTGAGCCCGGAAGACGACGTGGAGGTGCGCCGCCTCACCCTGAAAAATATGGGGTTCCGCAGCCTTGACCTGGAGCTGACGTCTTATGCCGAGGTGTCTCTCAGCGAGGAAGCCGCGGACCTCGCGCACCCGGCCTTTGCCAAGCTCTTTGTGCAGACCGAGTATGCCGCTGAGCTGGGCGCTTTGCTCGCCCATCGGCGCGCCCGCGACCCCAAGGAGGGGGAGGCCTGGGCCGCGCATCTGAGCTTTGCGGAGGGGGGAGACAATGGCGGGGTGCATTTTGAGACTGAACGGTCCCGCTTTTTGGGCCGCGGCCGGGACATCTTTGATTCGGTGATGGGGACGGAGAATCACCTCTTCTCCAACACCGCGGGGGCGGTGCTGGACCCCATCTTCAGCTTGCGCCGCCGCTTGAACCTTGAGCCAGGGGGGGTGGCGCATTTGACTTTTGCCACCATGGCCGCGCCCAGCCGCGAAAAGGTGCTCGCCTTGGCCTCCAAGATCCGCGATGGTGACAATGTGGAAAGGCTCTTTCACCAAGCTTGGATCCACGCCCAGGTGCAGATGCGCCACCGCGGCATCCAGCCTGAGGAGGCTCGGCTTTTTCAGACTTTGGCGGGGCATCTCCTCTACCCTGACCCTCGCTTGAGGCCGCCTGCCGAGATGCTGGCCAGGAACCGCCTGGGGATGAACGGGCTGTGGGGGCAGGGCATCTCTGGGGGCCTGCCCATCCTCCTGCTGCGCATTGACGAGGCCTCGGACCGCGAGATCCTCAGGCAGGCCCTCCTGGCATGGGAGTATTGGCGGCTGAAGAACCTGGCTGTGGACCTCGTCATCTTGAATGAGGAGCCGGCTTCCTATGCGGCCGATTTTCAGGGCGCCTTGGAGGACATGGCGAGCCACCGCCACGCCCGCGTTTCCGGTAAGAAGGGGGGCTCCATCCATGTGGTCAAGGCCTGCCTGCTTTCTACTGAGGAGCTGAACCTGCTCTTGGTCGCGGCCCGCGCCATCCTGCACGCCGGGCATGGCAGCCTCTTTGAGCAGATGGAGCGCGTGCAGCCCTCCCTCAGCCTGCCCCCCAGGATCGGGCCTCCGGCCCCGGCTGATTGCCCGCCGCTTGAGGCAACGGCCCTGGAGTTTCACAACGGGCTGGGGGGCTTCGCCGATGGCGGGCGCGAATACCGCATCGCGCTCGAGGAGGGCCAGGAGACCCCTGCCCCCTGGATCAATGTGATCGCCAACCAGGATTTTGGCTTTCAGGTCTCGGAATCCGGCTCGGGCTACACTTGGGCCAGCAATTCGCGCGAGAACAAGCTGAGCGCATGGAGCAATGACCCTGTCAGCGACCCGCCGAGCGAAGCCATCTATGTGCGCGACGAGGAGAGCGGGGACCTCTTCACGCCCACCGCGCTCCCCATACGCCTGCGAGGGGGGCGCTACGTGGCCAGGCATGGCCAGGGATACAGCTGCTTTGAATCCACAGCCCAGGGCATCCAGATGGCCCTGACCCAGCTCGTGCCCCTGGCGGATCCGGTCAAGATCTCGCACCTGCTCGTCAAGAATGTCTCGGACCGCACCCGGAATCTCAGCCTGACGGCCTATGTTGAGTGGGTGCTTGGCACCCAGCCGCAAGCCACCGCCAGCTCCGTGGTGACTGAGATGCTGGCAGACCTTGGGGTGCTCACGGCAAAGAATGCCTTCAATCCAGCGTTCCCCGCGGCAATCGCGTTTTTCTGCGTGGGAGGCCTGCACCATGCCTTCACCGCGGATAGGCGTGAATTCTTGGGCCGGCACGGGAGCTGGCAGAGCCCCCAGGGTTTGAGCCCTGGCGCGCGCCTGTCAGGGCGGGTGGGAGCAGGCTTGGACCCCTGCGGCGCGCTCCAGTCTTTGATCGAGCTCAAGCCTGGGGAAAGCGCTGAATTCAGGGTGCTCTTTGGGCAGGCCCAAAGCCGCGAGCATCTGGGCTTGCTGCTCGCCGACTATCGCTCCCGCGATCTGGATGCCTTGCTCAAGGAGGTGAGGACCTTTTGGGATGGGCTGCTAGGGGCCCTGCAGGTCAAGACCCCGGACCGGGCCATGGACCTGATGCTCAACCGCTGGCTGCCCTACCAGACCCTCA